>NZ_JBFRGE010000008.1:0-148877 GCF_052115185.1 Paenibacillus sp. 2TAB19
CCGATAACATCAAGGTTATGACGGACAAGAGAAGGAGGCAGGTGATCGCGCATGCACATTATCGCAGTAGGACTCAATTATCGGACGGCTCCAGTTGAAGTGAGAGAAAGATTCGCATTCGCGGAACGGGAATTGCCGGGTGCGCTTAAGCAGCTCATTCAAACGAAGAGCATCATGGAGTGTGTCATTGTAGCAACCTGCAATCGTACGGAAATGTATGCAGTCGTTGACAGGCATCATCTATGCGGTCATTATATTCGCAGCTTTATGGAGAAGTGGTTCAATCTGCCGAGACAGCAGTTCACGAACCATTTATATATGTATGAAGATGACAAAGCGATTGAGCATTTATTACGAGTAACAAGCGGGCTTGATTCGATGATTATTGGCGAAACGCAAATCTTGGGTCAGGTGAGAGACGCGTTTCTGCAGGCTCAGCAGCTCAAGACGACGGGAACGCTGTTCAATCATCTGTTCAAACAAGCGCTAACGATGGCGAAGCGGGCGCATACCGAGACGACGATAGGCGAATCGGCTGTATCCGTCAGCTACGCAGCAGTAGAGCTTGGCAAGCGGATATTTGGACAATTCAACAAAAAGACGGTTATGGTGCTAGGTGCGGGCGAAACAGGCGAGCTGACAGCGAAGCATCTGTACGCGAACGGCGCTGAGAGAGTTATTGTAGTGAATCGGACTTACGAACGTGCTGTGCAGCTGGCGGACAAGTTCAACGGCGTGGCCTACTCGATGGAGGAAGCGGCGCAGCGGCTGCATGAAGCGGATATCGTCATTAGCTCCACCGGAGCTGAGAACTATGTCCTCACCCGCGGGCAGGTTGCTGAAGCGATGAAGCGCAGAAAGTCGAAGCCGCTTTTCATGATCGATATTGCTGTTCCGCGGGATCTTGAGCCGTCGATTGCGGCGGTAGACAACGTCTTTTTATATGATATTGACGATTTGGAGGGCATTGTGGAGAGTAATCTGGAGCAGCGCCGCCTTGAAGCAGCCAAGATCGAAACGATGATCGTCGAAGAAATCGGACTGTTCGAGCAATGGTACAAGACGCTGGGCGTCGTGCCGCTCATTCGTGCTCTTCAGACGAAGGCCGCCGATATTCACGAAGAAACGATGAACAGCTTGACGAACAAGCTGCCGGATCTCGATGAGCATCAGTTGAAGGTGATCCGCAAGCTGACGAAAAGCATCGTCAATCAAATGATGCAGGACCCGATCCTGCGCATTAAGGAAATGGCAGGCGAGAAGAAAGCGGACGAAGCGATGGATATGTTCGTCAAGCTGTTCGCGCTTGAGGAACAAATGACAAAAACGCGGCAAACAGAGCTTCAAGCGGCATCGGGGCCTGTGACTGCAACACAAACCAAAAACGTACAAGACCATGCACCTGCCGCGGCGCTGGCACCTGCTATTCAGTAAAGGATGCCCGCGAAATTTAGTTGAGGGCCGCAATATGGAGGCGCTATGGTTACACAAAATGTACTGTACGACGCGATACTTTATGTTTACGCCCTGAGCCTTCTGTTTTACTTCTCCGACTTCATGAATGCGAGCCGGAAAGCGAAGCGGATAGGTACAGGGCTGCTTATTTTTGTTTGGGTTTTGCAGACTGCTTACGTTACGGTAAGAACCGTATCGCATTTTCAGCTGACGCCCGTATCTACTTTCGAATATTGGCTTTGGTTCTCATGGCTGCTCGTTACGGTGTCGCTCGTTATAAGCCGGTTTTTCAAAATCGACTTTATCGTCTTTTTCGTAAATGTGATCGGATTCGCCGTACTTGCTCTTAATCTGTACAGCAGTACGAACAGCGGTCAGTCGTCCGAGCTGTGGCAGACAACAAGAGAGCTGCTCTATGTTCATATTAGTCTCGTATTATGCGCTTATGCGGTATTGACCTTCGGGGGTCTGTTTGCCGGCATGTACCTGTTTCTTCATAAACGTCTGAAGAGCAAGCAGTGGACCAAAGCGGTTCGCAGGCTGCCTAGCCTGGAAATGATGGAGCGATATATGGATCGTGCAGTGATCGTTGGCGTACCGCTGCTTGCAATGTCGCTTGCGATAGCGGCAGTGTCGTTAATCGTAGAAGGAAGATCCGCGCTGCTGCTGGACTTTAAGGTGCTGACATCTGTTGCGACGCTAGTTTTATTTATCATTTTCGTCTATCAACGTGCCGCGCAGAAGCGGCCGGGACCGCAGATGGCATGGCTTTATATTGCTTCATTCCTGATGTTGCTTATTAATTTGCTCTCCAATTACGTTTCAAGGTTTCATTAATGATCATTTCGGTCAATCCTATGGGGGATCAAGCATGAATGGCTATTACCCGGTCGTGCTCCAATTGCGCGGCAAAAAAATCGTCGTTATCGGCGGCGGCGGCGTAGCAGAGCGAAAGGTTATCGGCTTACTGGAAGCCGGGGCAGACGATGTAAGGATCGTCAGTCCAGCGGTTACGGAGCGACTGGCCGGTCTTGCCGAGGAAGGCAAGCTGCGGATTGAGCTTAGAGGGTACAAAGAGAGCGATGCAAGCGGAGCGTGGCTATTATTCGCGGCGTCAGGAAATAAGGAAGTTAACGCTGCTGTTGCAGCTGACGGCAAGCGTTATGGCGCGCTAGTGAATGCGGCGGATTCCTACGACGAAGGCGACTTTCTCGCACCATCCGTCATTCGCCGGGGCGAGCTGTTGCTGTCTGTGACGACAGCCGGCGCAAGTCCATCGCTAGCGGCAGCGATAAAGAAGGAGCTGGAAACGCAATACGGGGAAAGTTACATAGAAGCAGTGGACCGTCTGCGCCGTTTGCGAACAATTGTCATGAACAGTGAGATAGATCGAGTAGCTAAACAGGCTATACTGAAGCTAGCGGCGGAAGAGGCGGCTGAGGACGCGAAGAGCGGTGCTTCAGTCGCGGATAGCGGGGAAGAAGTAGAAGGCAGCGACGATGAATGGCTGAACAGCCTGCTGCGTCGCATCGGAATAACGGGAGGCATACATAATGAAGGAAACAGCTAATGCACATCGAGTGATCGTTGTAGGAACGAGACAGAGCGCGCTTGCGCTTACGCAGACAGGACAAGTGATCGATCAATTGCAGCAGCTCAGCGACGAGCAAGGCTTCTCTTATACGTTCGAGGTAAAGAAGATCGTGACGAAGGGCGACCGGATTCTCGATGTTACGTTGTCCAAGGTAGGCGGCAAAGGGTTGTTCGTTAAGGAAATTGAGCAAGCGCTCATCGATGGCGATATCGACTTGGCGGTACATAGCATGAAGGACATGCCCTATGAATTGCCAGAAGGTTTAATGAACGGAGCCATTCCGCTGCGCGTCGATCCAAGGGACTGCTTGGTTATGAAGGACGGCCTGCATAGCCTGTCAGACTTGCCGATTGGAGCGCGTGTCGGAACGAGCAGCTTGCGCCGCTCTTGCCAGCTCAAGAACGCTAGACCGGACCTCAAGCTCGAGTCGATCAGAGGCAATATCGATTCCCGTATCCGTAAGCTGGAGACGGAAGGTTTCGATGCGGTGGTGTTGGCGACGGCTGGGTTGACAAGAATGGGCTGGCAGGATCGCATTTCGGCAGCCGTGCCGGTTGATGTCTGTATCCCTGCGGTAGGCCAAGGGGCGCTCGGCATCGAATGTCGGAGCGATGATGCACAGATCAGAGAGTTGCTTGCACTGTTGAACGATAGAGAAAGCGAGCTGGCCGTCCGCGCAGAGCGCAGTTTCCTTGGCGCGCTGAACGGAGGCTGCCAAGTGCCGATCGGCGCATATGCCGTATTGGTGGATGACGCTGGAAGCGAGCCGCTGTTGGAGCTGACCGGCATGGTTGGTTCGCCAGACGGAGAGACCTTGCTTAAGGAGCAGTTAAGGGGGATGAATCCCGAACAGCTTGGACGGGATGTGGCGGCAGCGCTTATCGCGCGCGGCGCTGATCGTATTTTAGCGGAAATTGGGGGATGACCGGTGAATAAGGGGAAAGTTTATTTGGTCGGAGCCGGTCCCGGCGATCCGAAGCTCATTACCGTTCGCGGGCGCGAATGTCTTGAGCTGTGCGATGTCGTCGTGTATGATCGGCTTGCCAGCCCTCGGCTACTGCGTCATGTGAAGCCGGGCACGGAGAAAATTTATGTAGGCAAGCTGCCTGACCGACACACGATGAAGCAAGAGGAAATCAATCAATTGCTCGTCGATTTGGCGCTTCAAGGCAAGACCGTTACGCGCCTTAAGGGCGGCGACCCGACGATATTCGGCCGCGTGGGAGAAGAGGCCGAATTGCTGTACGATAACGGCGTCGAGTTCGAGATCGTGCCAGGCATTACATCGGCGATTGCCGTACCAGCGTATGCGGGCATACCGGTAACGCATCGCGATCTTGCTTCGTCGCTATCGATCATAACGGGCCATGAGAGTCCGGACAAGCTCGACCGCTCGATTCATTGGGACAAAGTGACGAATGCGACAGGAACGCTCATCTTCCTGATGGGCGTTGCGAAGATCGGATATATCGCCGATCAGCTGATCAAGCATGGCAAGCCGCCRCAAACGCCGGTTGCGCTTGTCCGCTGGGGGACGAGAGTGGAGCAGCAGACGATCGTCGGTACGCTCGAAACGATCGAAGCCATCGTCCGCGAGGCGAACTTCCAGCCGCCGGCGGTCATCGTTGTGGGCGAGGTTGTACTGCAGCGGGAGAAGCTGAGATGGTATGAGAACAAGCCGTTGTTCGGCATGCGAATACTGGTTACCCGAGCACGGGCGCAAGCAAGCGAGCTCGCCGACCAGATCGAGAGCTTAGGCGGCGAGCCTTGCGAGTTTCCGGTTATTGAGACGCAAGAGCCTTCGAATGCAGAAGCGATAGGTATGCTAAGAACGCATCTAGAGCAAGCGGAGAGCTATAGCTGGGTCATGTTCACGAGCGTGAACGGCGTCGATTATTTCTTCCGCTGGCTGCAGCGGTTCGGCATCGACATTCGGCGGTTCCACGGCGCTCGTCTTGCTGCCGTCGGTCCAAAGACGGCCGAGGCGCTGCGTATGCGCGGCTTGACGTTCGAAGAACTCCCTGTTCAATTCCATGCTGAGGGACTGCTGGAGCAGCTCGATCCGCACTTGAAAGCCGGCGAAAGAGTATTGCTGCCGCGTGGCGATTTGGCGCGCGAGGTGCTGCCAAGAGAGCTTCAGTCTAAGGGACTTGAAGCAGTGGAGATTGATGTCTACGAGACCGTGCTGGCGGATACGCAGGACGAGCTGGCATTGGAGTGGTTACGCGAGAAGCGGATTCATATGATTACGTTCACCAGCTCGTCTACGGTAACGAATCTGCTTGAATTGCTTAGACGCAGAGGCATTGAGGATCCGGCTGAACATCTCGCAGGCATACCGATCGCGAGTATCGGTCCAATCACATCGAAGACGGTAATAGATGCGGGACTTTCCGTAACGGTTGAGCCTGAACATTCGACCATAGACAGCTTAATAGACGCTATTGCCGCCTATCGCGCGGCCAAAGCGAACGTGTAGAGGAGGAACTATTCAGATGAGCTTTCCTATAGTGAGAAATCGCAGATTGCGCCGCACAGCTGGCCTTCGCAGCCTGGTGCGCGAGACGGTGCTAAGCGCTAATGACTTTATATATCCGCTTTTTGTAACGTATGGCGTGAACGTAAAGGAAGAGATTCCTTCAATGCCGGGCGTATACCATTACTCGATGGATCGCCTTGAGGAAGAAATTCGCGACGTTGTCGCAAGCGGCGTTCAGTCGGTGCTTATGTTCGGCGTTCCTGAGCATAAGGATGCAGTCGGCACA
Organism: Paenibacillus sp. 2TAB19; assembly: GCF_052115185.1. Classification (NCBI taxonomy): domain Bacteria; kingdom Bacillati; phylum Bacillota; class Bacilli; order Caryophanales; family Paenibacillaceae; genus Paenibacillus; species Paenibacillus sp. 2TAB19. The sequence continues at coordinate 5,815 of NZ_JBFRGE010000008.1, forward strand.
TCGGCTTACGACGCTAACGGCATTATGCAGCAAGCGATCCGTGCGATTAAGGGATGGGCGCCTGAGCTTGTCGTTATTGCCGATACATGCTTATGCGGGTTTACCGATCACGGCCATTGCGGCGTCGTTCATGTCGACGAGCATTCCTGCGAGGCTACCGTAGATAACGATGCGTCACTTGAGCTGCTTGTGCGTACGGCAATTTCGCAAGCCGAAGCGGGAGCCGATATTATCGCGCCTTCGAATATGATGGACGGCTTCGTCCATGCGATTCGCGGCGGGCTTGATGAAGCGGGCTACAGCGATATCCCGATTCTGTCTTACTCCGTGAAATACGCATCTGCGTTCTATGGTCCATTCCGTGACGCGGCACATTCCGCGCCGCAATTCGGAGATCGCAAGACGTATCAGATGGACCCGGCTAACGTACGCGAAGCGCTGCGCGAAGCGGAATCGGATGTAGCAGAAGGCGCGGATATGCTCATGGTGAAGCCGGCACTGGCTTACTTGGATGTCGTGCGTTTGCTGAAAGAAAACTATGATTTGCCGGTTGTCGCTTATAACGTAAGCGCTGAATACTCGATGGTGAAGGCAGCGGCAGCGAACGGTTGGATTAACGAAAAGGCGATTGTGCTGGAGACGCTCACGGGTATGAAGCGCGCAGGCGCTGATATTATCATTACGTACCATGCAAAAGACGCTGCGCGCTGGCTGAAAGGGGAGGCTTAACCAGATGAGCAACCAATCTCGTATCGCTAACAACGCGCGTTCCGTAGAAGCATTCGCAAGGGCGAAGAAAGTAATCCCCGGCGGCGTGAACAGTCCGGTGCGCGCATTCAAGTCGGTAGATCTTAATCCCGTCTACATGGAGCGCGGCGAAGGCAGCCGCGTCTACGATATTGACGGCAACAGCTATATTGATTACGTCGGTTCATGGGGGCCGCTTATTATGGGTCACGCGCATCCGGAAGTGATTGAAGCGATCAAGCGTACAGCCGAGAAAGGCACGAGCTTCGGAGCTCCGACCGAGCTGGAGACGCTGATGGCCGAGCTTGTCGTAGAGCGTGTGCCATCGGTGGATATCGTCCGTATGGTCAACTCGGGAACGGAAGCGACGATGAGCGCCCTGCGTCTCGCGCGCGGTTATACGAAACGCAGCAAAATACTGAAGTTCGAAGGCTCTTACCACGGCCACGCCGACAGCTTGCTGATCAAAGCGGGTTCTGGCGTCGCAACGCTTGGACTGCCGGACAGTCCGGGTGTCCCGGAGCATGTCGCTTCGCATACAATTACCGTCCCGTACAACGATCTGGCATCTGTGAAGCTGGCGTTCGAGAAGTTCGGCGAGGAGATCGCTTGCGTTATCGTGGAGCCGATCGCCGGCAATATGGGCGTTGTACCGCCGCTGCCCGGCTTCCTGCAAGGACTGCGCGATGTGACGGAGAAATACGGTACTATTCTTATTTTCGACGAAGTAATGACCGGCTTCCGTGTCGGCTACAACTGTGCGCAAGGACTGTACGGCGTAACGCCGGATCTGACTTGCTTCGGCAAAGTGATCGGCGGCGGCTTGCCGGTCGGCGCTTACGGCGGCAAGCGCGAGCTCATGGAGCAGATCGCGCCAAGCGGCCCGATCTACCAAGCAGGTACGCTATCGGGCAATCCGCTGGCTATGGCGGCTGGCTATACGACGCTTAAGCTGCTAACGCCAGAAGTGTATGAGCAATTGGAACGCCAAGCTGTGAAGCTGCAGCTCGGCTTCGAAGCGAACGCCAGTAAGCACGGTATTGCKAATACGATTAACCGCGTTGGCTCGATGGTTTGTCCATTCTTTACGGACAACTTCGTCATTAACTTCGAGACGGCAAAGACGTCTGATATTACTCGCTTCAAGGCTTACTTCGCAGCTATGCTTGACCTTGGCGTCAATATTGCGCCATCGCAATTCGAAGGTATGTTCGTATCGGCTGCTCATTCGGATGAAGACATTGCTGCAACGATTGCTGCGCATGATATCGCATTCAGCAGATTGTAGCATATGAGATATAACTAGCTCGCCACACCCTCTTAATTGCATTGCATAGCAGCAGGCATTAGGAGGGTTTGTTGTGGGACGAGATGAACATAGGAGGCGGCAATGAGAATGGAACAAGCAGTTCGTAATGGAGAATGGCTCGAGCTAGACTGGTCGGCGCTTGCTGATGCCGATAAGGGAGCAGGGGAGCTTGCGCAGCCAGCAGCCGGAAGCCATCCGCATGAAGTGAGGAAATGGCTGCTTGCTAGAGGACTCTTTTCGGAAAAATGGGTGAATCGGCTGTTCTCGGTCGGCGGCATTAAGTGGGAAGGCGATAAGCTGCGTTTGCTTACGTTCCCGGCTGTTGATCCGAAGACGCATCCTTTCTATCGTCAGGCGATTTCGGGACCGACGATCGATATTCCCCCTGTGCTATACGAGGACGACTTCTGCGTCGTGTTCCATAAGCCGGCAGGGATGAAGGTTCATGAGACGTATGCGGGGGAGCGGGGAACGCTGGATGAAGCTGCCGCAAGGCATGCGCTGAAAGCGAAGGATCCATTGCCGCTGCGCCATATTCATAGGCTTGATGATTACACGTCTGGACCGGTACTCTATGCGAAGTGCGACCTGGCTCAGTGGAATCTCGATGAAGCGATGCGGGACAAGGCGATTGACAGGCAATATATTGCGGTCGTTCAAGGCAAGCTTGCGAAGCGGGCTGGAACGATTGACGAGCCTATCGGCAAGGATCGTCATCATAGAGCTAGGCGCATGGTAACGCCATCGGGCGAGCATGCCGTTTCTCACTATGAGAGAGTGGAGGCGTATGGGAAAGCTTCGATTGTCCGCGTTCGGCTAGAGACGGGACGGACGCATCAAATTCGTGTTCATATGAGCTATATAGGTCACCCGGTCATTGGCGATGAGATGTATGGCGGAAACACGCGACTGCTAACCCACCAAGCGCTGCACGGTGAGCGGCTGCTATTCCCTCATCCATGGACTGGGGAGACGATAGAAGTCGTTGCACCGTGGCCGTCTTGGCTGGAAAAGCTCGTATCATCCGTCAGCGGCATGTAAATAAAAGTCATGCTCTAGCCTATCCAACCATATAGATAAGTAGTGAATGTAACTTTAAATATAAGTGAGGATAAGCTTTGTGCCCATCCTCATCTTATATGGCTTGCGTAACGGTCTTCTTGCCGTCCTGCGGAAGGCGGTAGCCGTTAACGCTTCCGAGCATTCAGTACGAGAAGGGAGGACTTAGGCGTGTCGGAACAAACGAGTGGGTTACGCTTTGATGTGTATGAGCGCGTTCATCTGCCGGACGACGTTGCGGCTATCGATGAGTTGGAGGAAATCGAGCTGGTTCCACGCATCCAAGTGATCGATCAGGGGGATCATGCGGTATTGAAGGGCCAGCTGCTTCTAAGCGGCGTATATCGGGGGCAAAATGCGGAAGAAGCGCCGCTTGTGCTGGAGCACGGGATTCCGGTTGAAATTACGCTGCCGATGAACCGAATTTCACGGCTGGACRATATCTCCATCGATATCGAYAACTTTGATGTGGATTTGCTGTCAGCCAGAACGTTGAACGTTACTGGCGTCTTGTCGTTGCGCGGCATCTCCGTCGATCCTGTGGAAGAGCCTGAGGAGGCTTGGAGAGAAGAGCCGATTACGGTCGTTCATGAACGGAGTTTCTATGGTTCGCAGCAGCCCGGAGAGGAACAGGGACACGAACAGGAACACGAACAGGAACAGGGACACGAACAGGAACAGGAACAGGAACAGGAGCCTATACGGGACAATTCATTCCAACAAGAGGCGCCGGCGTACATAGCAGAGGACGAGTCCTTCTATGCGTCAGCGGAGGGCTTCGAGCAACAAATCGCCGAAGCACAAGCACAAGCGCAGGAACGGGAGAATGAGAATGAGATTGAGCGTGAGCGTGAGGCAACCGTGTCGATTTCCTCATCTCCTAATGATTCAGGCTGGTCGTCTTCACAGCTATTCGCGGTGAACGACAGACAGCCTCAGGAGGAGCAGCGGGAGATTACGCTTGCCTCACAGCAGAATAGCGATGACGGGTGGCTCGCCTCTTCATCTCAATATGTGGACGAACCAAGCGAGATCACCGAGCAGGATCGGAATGAAGAGCTGGAGCAGGCAGAGGAGCAAGCGGAGGAAGAGGCTGCTTTCGCCGAAGCGTATGCGCTGCTGGCGCTTGAAGAGCAAGCTCAGCGCGAGCTTGAGGCGGAGCTGGAAGCTCTGCAAGCATCTCAGCAAGCTGTACAGCAAGTCGTGCAGCAGCCTGAGAAGCAAGAGCCGCGCGTCGCGCTCTCAAGCAAACCTCCGGAGGAGCAGGCTGAACAGCCGCCTAATGTCGGCATTATGACGCTGCTCCAGACGAGCCGCCGCGAGCAAGCTGCGCGTCAGGCAGCCGAGCAAGAGATCGCCACTCAGCAAGCGGCTGAGGATGCGCGTGCGCTGTCGTCCGGCGACGAGATTGAGTGGAAGAACTTATTCCTCGGCCGCAATGCAGAGGAGAATGAATTCCGCAAGATCCGGTTATGCATCGTTCAGCGCGATGAGACGCTTGATGCGATTGCGCTTCGCTACAGCATTAATCCTCGAGAAATATTAGTTCGCAATAATCTTAATGAATCGGCCGTGACGGAAGGGCAACTGCTTTATATTCCGTGAAACACCTATTCCTTAATCAATAAAAATGGGTCCTTTCACTCGTTCATTCGTGAACAGTGAGGGACCTTTTTCATGAAACGTACTATGCGAACGTAATCGAACTTCGTATCTTCGCTGTAAGAGCCTATATGCACATACAGGGAGATCACAAACCCAGTCTCTCACTGTAAGACCATATATGCTCTTACACAAGGCATGCGTGTGTAATCGAACTTCCTAATCGTGCTGTAAGAGCCTATATTCACTTTCAGAGCGATCTCACGCCCAGCTTCTCTGTATAAGAACAAATATGCTGTTACACGAGGTGAGATTTATGTCAACAAGATGGGTTTTTCACCCCTTAAAGTTGACTCTAGCGCATAACAACGGTATTATGTATACATATAAGTGTCATAATGACGTTGAAGGGGAATAGTACGCAGTGAAGCCTTCAGAGAGCGGAACCGTTACGCTGAGAGGTTCTGCAGGAAGTGACTGCTACGGGTCGCCCCGGAGTTGCCTGGATCAAGCGGAGAGTTTGCGAAACAATGCATCTCTCGCCCGCCTAAGTCAGGCCGGCTGCAGCCGTTATCTGTTCGAGTGTCGCGCGAATCATCTTTTTTTGCGTGAAACAAAGGTGGTACCACGGAAGCTAAACCTTTCGTCCTTTATATGAGGGCGAGAGGTTTTTTTGTATTTATATCGATGTATGGAGGATGGAATGAATGTCAGAAAATCAAACRACGACTACGTCTACGGAAATGCGGACGACTTACGATCCGAAGGCAGCCGAGCAGAAATGGTATGACTATTGGCAGCAGGGCAAGTTTTTCGAAGCKGGCAAGCGTCCTGACGCGAAGCCTTATACGATTGTTATTCCGCCGCCGAACGTAACCGGCATGCTGCATATCGGGCACGCGCTCGACTTTACTTTGCAGGACATCTTGATTCGCACGAAGAGAATGCAAGGCTATGATGCGCTTTGGCTGCCGGGAACAGACCATGCCGGCATTGCGACGCAGACTCGCGTTGAGAGCAAGCTGCGCGAACAGGGCATTAGCCGCTACGATCTCGGACGCGAAGCATTCTTGGAGAAGGTATGGGAGTGGAAGGATCAATACGCGAACACGATTCGTGATCAATGGGGCAAGATGGGTCTCTCGCTTGACTACTCCAGAGAGCGTTTCACGCTTGATGAAGGTCTCTCCAAGGCGGTTCGCGAAGTATTCGTCCGTCTGTACGAGAAAGGCCTCATCTACCGCGGCAAAAAAATTATCAACTGGGATCCTGCGGCACGCACGGCGCTCTCTGATATCGAAGTAGAATACAAAGAAGTGAACGGCAACCTGTACCATCTCCAATATCCGCTTAAGGACGGCTCGGGCTTCATAACGGTCGCAACGACTCGTCCGGAGACGATGCTTGGCGATACGGCTGTAGCGGTTCATCCGGAAGACGATCGTTACAAGCATCTTATCGGCCAATTACTCATTCTGCCTATCGTTGGACGCGAGATTCCAATTATTGCGGACGAATATGTGGAGAAGGACTTCGGCTCCGGCGCGGTTAAGATTACGCCTGCTCATGACCCGAACGACTTCGAGGTCGGCCAACGTCATAACCTGCCGCAAATTATTGTCATGGACGAAACGGGCACAATGAACGATCAAGCAGGTCCTTATGAAGGTCTGGATCGTACGGATTGCCGCAAGAAACTCGTGAAGGACTTGCAGGAGCAGGGCATCTGCATCCGCATCGAGGAGCATGTGCATCAGGTTGGCCACAGCGAGCGCAGCGGCGCCGTTGTTGAGCCGTATTTGTCGACGCAATGGTTCGTTGCAATGAAACCTCTTGCCGAAGCGGCAATTGCGGCCCAAAAATCGGGTAAGGGCACGAACTTTATTCCTGAGCGGTTCGAAAAGATCTATATGAACTGGATCGAAAATGTTCGTGACTGGTGTATTTCCCGCCAATTGTGGTGGGGACACCGTATTCCGGCATGGTACAACGATGCTACCGGCGAGATTACCGTATCGCGCGACGACGTTCAAAATACGGAGGGCGCAAAGTTCACACAGGATAACGACGTACTGGACACTTGGTTCAGCTCTGCTTTGTGGCCGTTCTCGACGCTTGGCTGGCCGGAGGAGACGGAAGAATTCAAGCGCTACTACCCAACAGACGTGCTCGTTACGGGCTACGACATCATTTACTTCTGGGTAGCGCGAATGATCTTCACGGCGCTTGAATTCACAGACGAAATTCCGTTCAAGGACGTGCTGATCCACGGTCTTGTCCGCGACGAGAACGGGCAGAAGATGTCCAAGTCGCTTGGCAACGGCGTTGATCCGCTCGATGTTATCGAGAAGTACGGCGCGGACGCTATGCGTTATATGCTCTCAACGAGCAGCACGCCAGGTCAAGACTTGCGTTACCGCAATGAGCGTGTCGAGCAGGCGCGCAACTTTGCCAACAAAATATGGAACGCATCACGCTTCGCGCTTATGAACCTGGAAGGGTTCACCGCAGCGGATATCGATATTACGGTTAATCTCGGCACGTCCGACCGTTGGATCCTGCATCGTCTGAACGAAACGGTGCGCGATGTTACCCGCCTAATCGACAGCTACGAGTTCGGCGAGACGGGACGTTTGCTCAATAACTTCATCTGGGACGATCTTTGCGACTGGTATATCGAGTTTGCCAAGCTCAGCCTATATTCAACAGACGAAGCGGCTAAAAAAGCGACGCAGTCCGTCCTTGCTTATGTGCTTGACCGTACGCAGCGCTTGATTCATCCGTTCATGCCGTTCATCAGCGAGGAAATTTGGCAGCACTTGCCGCATGTCGGCGAGACGATCACGCTTGCGGAATGGCCGGTATACGATGCGGCGCTTGAAGCGCCTGAAGCAGTGAAAGAGATGGAGCTGCTGATGGGCCTCATCCGCTCCGTGCGTAATATTCGCGCAGAAGTGAATGTGCCAATGAGCAAGAAGGTCGAGCTTCTCATCAAGCCTTCGAGCGAAGCGGAAGCGGCGATTCTCGCGCGCAATGAAGAGTTCATCAAACGGTTCTGCGGCACATCGATGCTGGAGACGGGAACTCACATTAATGCTCCGGACAAAGCGATGTCAGCAGTCATTACGGGAGCGGAGCTTTACTTGCCGCTGGCTGGCTTGATTGACATCGAGCAGGAAATCGCCCGTCTTGAGAAGGAACGTCAGAATTTGACGGCCGAAGTTGAGCGTGTGGAGAAGAAGCTGGGCAATGAAGGCTTCGTAGCGAAAGCACCGGCTAAAGTCATCGAAGAGGAAAAAGCGAAGATGGCCGATTATGCGGAGAAACGCGAGAAGGTAGCGGCACGTATTGCGGAATTGCGCGGCTGAGATTAAGGGAAGAAGGATCGATACGTATGACGGAACAGTTCAACGAGCAGCGGCCGGCAGGGCCGCTGCATTCCTATACTGAAGCGGTGGAGTGGATTACAGGCCTCATCCCATTCGGCATCCGTCCGGGCCTTGACCGGATCGAGAAGCTGATGGAGCTGCTGGACAATCCGCATCGCAGATTGAAGTTCATTCACGTTGCCGGTACGAACGGCAAAGGCTCGACATGCTCATACTTGACAAGCGTGCTGCTTAAGAGCGGTTATGATGTCGGTACGTTCACGTCGCCTTATATTACGAAGTTCACGAATCGCTTTCAATACAATGGCGTGGATATTGAGGAAGAGACGCTGCTGAAGCTTGCGAATGAGCTGAAGCCGCATGTCGAGGCAATTGCAGAGACGGAGCTCGGTTCGCCGACCATGTTCGAGGTATCGACGGCTCTTGCTATTTTGTTCTACGCAAAAGTGACGTATCCTGACTATGTCGTGTGGGAGACCGGACTCGGCGGCAGGCTGGACGTAACGAATATCGTTCATCCGGTTGTGTCGGTCATTACGAACATCGGACATGATCATATGGATCGTCTCGGCGATACACTTGCTGCAGTCGCGAGCGAGAAAGCAGGCATTATTAAGGCCGGCATTCCGGTCGTTAGCGCCGTATCGCAACCGGAGGCAGTAGCTGTTATTAAGCAAACTGCTGCCGGTAAGCATAGCACGCTTTATTTGCTCGGCGAGCAATTCAGCGAGACGGCCGTTTCCGTTCAGGAAGACGAGCAGACTTTCCGCTTCGACGGATTATTCCGCTCGATCGAGCCGCTGACGATTACGCTTAACGGAGCGCATCAACGAACGAATGCGGCAGTTGCCGTCATGACGCTAGAGGTGCTGCGTCAGTACAATGCGCTTGTCGTAGAGGATGAAGCGCTGGAGGAAGGACTTCGGGCAGCAGCTTGGGCGGGCAGACTTGAGATGGTTTCGCGCTCGCCGCGTATTTTGCTGGACGGAGCCCATAATCCGGAAGGCGCGGAGACGCTCGTAAGCGCGCTTCGGTCAACGTATAAGTACGACCGTCTTCATCTCATGATGGGGATGCTGGAGAATAAGAATCATCAGGATGTACTCAAGCATATACTACCAATAGTGGATACGCTTATATTGACCGAGCCTGATTTTCGAATGAAGATGGATGCACCCGCGTTAGCTGCTATCGTTAGCGATATGAATAATCAACAGCCTGCGGAAAGCTCGTTCGAGCTCATCGTAGAGCCGGATTACCGCGCTGCGCTTCAAAAATTACAACAGTTAACCGGGGAAACAGACCTTGGGGTCGTGACAGGCACGCTATATTTGATTGCTGACGTTCGCTCCCGCATATTGTACAACTCGGATTCTGAAAAAGGTTGGTGAACCGTCTTTGAATACGGCAGAACACGTTCATTTCATCGGAATCGGCGGTTACGGAATGAGTGCCATAGCCCGCGTCATGCTGGAAATGGGCTATAAGGTTACCGGTTCCGATGTCGCGCGTCAGGAGCTTACGGAGAAGCTCGCGGCGAAGGGGGCCGATATTTATATCGGCCATCAGCCCGAGCATGTGAATGGAGCAGATTTGGTCGTTTATTCGACTGCGATCTCGAAGGACGACGTCGAGCGGAGAGCGGCGGAGCAGCTTAACATCCCTGTTCTGCACCGCTCGCAAATGCTGGCGAGATTGATGAATATCGGTAAAGGCATCGCCGTTGCAGGCGCGCACGGGAAGACGACGACTTCCTCGATGATTGCCCTTGTTATGGAGTCCTGCAATGCTGATCCGACTTACATTATCGGCGGCGAGATTGTTAACTTAGGTACAAACGCGAAGGCAGGCAAAGGCGAATACGTTGTTGCGGAGGCCGACGAAAGCGACGGGTCGTTCTTGCATTATCACCCTACGCTTGCAATCGTGACGAACATCGAGCCAGACCATTTGGAAAATTATGACGGAGACTTTGGCAAGCTGAAGGCAGCGTATGTTCAGTTCCTGCAGCAAGTCAAATCCGGCGGCAAAGCTATCGTATGCGCGGATGACGATAATGTGAAGGAACTGATCCCGCTTGTGTATACGGGAGCGGAAGGCGAATCGCAGCTTGTGACGTACGCTATCGATGGCGAAGCGGAATATAAAGCGAGCAATATCGTCTTGGGCGACCGCAAAGTATCGTTCGATATGACCCATAACGGAGCATCTCTCGGTACGATCGTGCTGTCCGTTCCAGGCCGCCATAACGTATACAATGCAATGGCGACCGTGATCACTTGCTTGGAATCGGGATTGTCGTTCCGGGAAATCGCCGAAGCGATTCGCGAGTTCAGCGGCGCGAAGCGCCGCTTCCAGGTGCTCGGGGAAGTCAATGACATTCTGGTCATTGACGATTACGCGCATCATCCGACAGAGATTCAAGCGACGATCAGTGCGGCCAAAGCAACGGGCAAACGGATCATTGCCGTATTCCAGCCGCAGCGGTATACGCGGACATTCTTCTTGTTCGATCAATTCAGCCGCGCTTTCCCGGAAGCAGATGAAGTCATTATTACCGACATCTACTCTCCGGCGGGCGAGCAGCAGATCGAAGGCGTGCATTCGCATAAGCTCGTTGAGCTTATTAAGAGCAACAGCAATGCGAACACTCTATATCTGCCGACCAAGGAAGACGTCCTCTCTTATTTGACGGAGCACGTAGCGCCGGGCGATCTTGTCATAACGATGGGCGCAGGCGACATTTGGAAAGTAGCTGATCAGCTCGCCAAGTCGTTGAAGGCCGCCAACTAAACATATATACGATAAGGGGCCGTCCCAATAGCCAGTAGGCTGCGGGGACGGCCCTATGTTATTTAAGCGCACAAGTGTAAGGAAACGAGAAGTCGCTATTTTGGAGAAGTTTGATTGAATCGTGGGGCTAAAGTTCAAATAGCGTTTACTAGGTTCGTTACACGCTCACATCTCGAATATATCCGCAAATAACGCTATACCGGTTCCTTAGTCTATTTAGGTGGGGAGAAACGACCTGGAAAGTTAGGGTGAACGTCTTAGAAGGCCGGCTAACATCCTTCGTCGGTCTAAATCTCTCACTTGTCTCATAGAATACTAGCAGAAGCTATGGGACAAGGAGAGATTTGCATGAGCTCAAAAAACCGGATTACCTATCGTTTTGACCAGGCAGGTCGCAACGTGACTGATAAACCTATCAAGGAGGCTAAGCGTACGGATACTCATGCGGAGAATGCGGGGAGTCCGGCGAAGTCGAATGTCGTGCCTCTATATCCGCCGCATGAATCGCCCGTTATGAGCGAGCTGACGCCCTGGAACAGCCCGTTCCAGGAGGACATTGTGGCGTTGGAGCAATTAATTCGCGACATAGAGCCGAATTCGAAAGAGAATGCTTCAGGCAAGCTGCCGCCTAATTTTTCGGCGAAGGATGGATTCCAAGGACCGATTCTACTAAATAAATTGGATGCTCCTCTAGCACCGCCCGAAGGTGATCCGTTCGAATCTGTCCTGCTGCCTATCGATGATAGCGAAGCAGAGAGGAAACCTTTGGCAGCCGCGGCTAAAGCCGACAACGGACTAAATTACGAGGCTTCAAACGAACTCTTTTATGATGAAATAGAGGATTTAAGCAGAAGCAAAGGTAAATACAAAGCCGTTCGTTACAAAAGACCATCGTCTCCGCCATCTTGGTTCAATGTTTTTTTATCTGTCGCAGGCGCGCTTGCAACGGGAGCGTTGTTCGGTTATTTGCTGCTGTCGCTGTTCACAGGGTCGCCCGTACTGCCCGGCGGCGAGAAAACGGCAGACGGCAAACAGTCCCCTGCCGTTGATACGAATGTCGATCAGCCCGCAACAGGCGGAGTGGGAGTCAGCGATCCTGATTCCGATCCGAATGAAACGCTGCCTGATGAGAGAGGCCCGTTAACAGACGGACCAATGGCCGCATTGACTGGTCTTGACCAAACCTACTATTTGTTGCAATTCGGCGTGTTCAGCAACACGGAAGGCAGAGATACGGCGCTCGCCCAACTGAAGGACAAGGGGCTTGCCGCCGCGGCGCTGGCGACGAAGGATGATTACCGCGTATTCGCCGGAATCGCCGGAAATAAGGATCAAGCGACAGCGCTGCGTGCCTCGATGACGGATACCGATCTGTTCGTTAAGGTACTAACGGTCACCGCGCCTGGCGAATTTCCTTTCGATGGCGATGCCGCAGATGCCCAGAAGTTCTTCGAGCGGACGAGAGACGTCGTCCAAATGTTGGATGATTTGGCTCTGGCGCAGCTCGAGCAACCGACTCTATCGCCGCTTAGCGATGCCGCATCCGTTGCATGGGAGAACAATTACCAGCTGTGGAAACAGGCGGTGCCGATTATGCAGAAAGGCACGAAGTCCGCGGAAAATCTAGCATTTCTGAACTCTATCGTCACTGCTCTAGACAATGCGGCCAAAGCGATGCTTGAATATGACAAGAAACCTTCCGCGTCACATCTCTGGTCTGCGCAATCCTCGTTAATGGCAGCGGTCATTGCACAAAAAGGGTGGTTTGAGTCCATCAGCGCATTGTAAACGAATAGGGATCTGCGTATAATAGATTCAGGTGTCATTTCGTGGCGAGAGGCGTTGAAAGATGAAGAAAAACGGCTGGATCCTACTCATTTTCATCGTATTAGGCTTATTAGCCGGCGCGTTGGTTGCCAGATGGCTTACTCCGGTTCCGGGAATATCATTTCTTACGGATCCGCTTGAGGCTGCTTGGTCGCCTGCAATCGATTTATATGTACTCAGCTTCAATCTGTCGATTCATCTGCAAGTTAGCATGCTAAGCATCATAGGTGCTATAATTGCTATCTGGCTTTACCGCAAAATATAAGCTGCCCAAGCGTACTTTCCTATTTCCGGACACAGCCGAGCCGCGGTGGCAGCAATGAAGGAGCATAGTCATCCATTAATGGGACATACACAACTAGGCAATGAACCGATAAGCCGGATTGTATTGGCTTCTTCGTCACCGCGCCGGAAGGAACTGGTTGCATCGCTGGGCCTTTCCTTGCCGGTTTATATTTTGTCTACCGATACCGATGAATCGATTGAACTCGGCTGGAAACCGGATTATGTCGTCGAGCAGCTCAGCTTGCGGAAAGCCTCCGCTGCTGTCCACATGCTGCAAAATGAATCCGATAACCAGCCGTCGCTCGTTATTGGAGCAGACACGATCGTCGTGCTAGACGGAGAAGTGCTCGGCAAGCCGAAGGACGAAGCAGATGCGAGGCATATGCTGCAGCGTCTGCAAGGGCGATCCCATGAGGTTTATACAGGGGTGGCCTGCGTACCTTCCATGAATGGCGAGACGATTGTCATGCACCGTATGACGAGGGTGTGGATGAAGCCGCTTAACGACAAGCAGATCGCGAATTATGTCGCATCGGGCGAACCGATGGACAAGGCGGGCTCCTATGGCATTCAGGGGCTCGGCGCAACGATAGTCGAACGCATTGACGGCTGTTACTTCAACGTCGTCGGATTGCCGCTGTCGCTGCTCTCGGACATGCTGGCGCGTTATGACATTGCTGTGTTTTGAAGGAATGAATGAGTATTTGACGTTATGCGAATGAAAACAAATGTGAATGGAACACATGCAACAACCCGATAGGCGGATAACACATGCCTGTCAGAGTTTGATGGAAGCCGGTTAGCTCAAAGTCGTCGATTTGCTACCGCAAGATGCGGTCATACAATATAGAATGGCCTTGAAAGCATTTTTTTTCAAAAATTAGGCAGGATATGAGAGAAATCTAATGTAGCGAAGGCGGGATCGGGACATGGAGCCGCAATACTCGGTTTTGCGTGATGTCCCCCATGAAGAACGTCCAAGAGAGCGCATGATGCGATATGGGGCAGAAGCACTTAGCCATGCAGAGCTGCTGGCTATCTTATTACGAACCGGCACGCAGCGGCAATCCGCGATTCATCTAGCGGGTTCGGTCTTGCAGCAGTGCGGGAGCTTGCGCAATTTGATGGATATGAGCATGGAGCAATTGACCGCTATCCGCGGCATCGGACCGGCAAAGGCGCTGCAATTGCGCGCCGGCATCGAGCTAGGCAGACGCATTACGCGGAGCAAGCTGGAGGAAACGGTTACGGTTCGCAAGCCGCAGGATGCAGCTGACTATGTCATGGAGGAGCTCCGTTATTTGAAGAAGGAGCACTTCCTTTGTCTGTTTCTCAATACCAAAAATCATATTATTGCCCAAGAAACGTTGTCTGTAGGTACGCTCAACGCCTCGCTGGTTCATCCTCGCGAAGTATTCCGAGCAGCCATTCAGCGCAGCAGCGCGTCGATTATATGTGTCCATAATCATCCTAGCGGCGACCCAACGCCAAGTCCGGAAGACATTGCGCTTACGAAACGACTGGTGGAAGCGGGAGAGCTCGTCGGGATCGAGGTATTGGATCATCTGGTCATCGGGGACGCGCGTTTTGTAAGTTTGAAGGAACAAGGATATATGTAATATAATATAAGGGATTGTGCAATGAGAAGGGAGCAACATCATGTTTGGTGGTTTTTCGAAAGATTTGGGAATTGATTTGGGTACTGCGAATACGCTCGTATTCGTGAAAGGCAAAGGAATTGTCGTAAGGGAGCCTTCCGTGGTAGCCCTGCGTACCGATACGAAAACAATTGAAGCTGTAGGCGAGGACGCCAAAAAAATGATCGGCAGGACGCCTGGGAACATTCGCGCGGTTCGTCCGATGAAGGACGGCGTTATTGCCGACTTCGAGACGACGGCTACGATGATTAAATATTTCATTCGTCAAGCGCAGAAGCAGCGCTCGTTGTTCCCGCGCCATCCGAACGTGATGGTATGCGTGCCGTCCGGCATTACTGCGGTTGAGAAGCGTGCGGTTGAGGATGCGGCGAAGCAAGCCGGCGCGCGTGAAGCTTATACGATCGAAGAACCGTTCGCAGCTGCGATCGGTGCTGATCTTCCGGTATGGGAACCAACCGGCAGCATGGTTGTTGATATCGGCGGCGGTACTACCGAGGTTGCGGTTATCTCGCTAGGCGGCATCGTAACAAGCCGCTCGATTCGTGTAGCCGGCGACGAAATGGATGAAGCGATTATTCAATATATTAAACGTGCGTACAACCTCATGATCGGCGAGAGGACATCGGAGCAACTGAAGATGGAGATCGGCTCGGCTTTGCCGCTGGACATGCCTGAGAAAATCGAAATCCGCGGCCGCGACCTCGTATCCGGCTTGCCGAAGACGCTTGCGATTACATCGGATGAGATTACCGAGGCGCTTACGGATACGGTGAACTCGATCGTGGATGCCGTTAAGATTACGCTTGAGAAATGTCCTCCCGAGCTTTCTGCCGATATTATGGATCGCGGCATCGTTCTTACAGGTGGCGGAGCGCTGCTTCGTAATTTGGACAAGCTGCTGCAACGCGAGACGGGCATGCCTGTTATTGTAGCGGACAATCCGCTTGACTGCGTTGCAATCGGAACGGGCCGTTCGCTGGACAATATTCATCTGTTCAAGAGCAGAGGCAGTTCGTCGTCGCGCTCCAAGCGATAAGAAGCGTCCATAGGGGAATGGATATGAAACGGGCAGGTGATTGAGCTGTTTAAGCTAATGCGAAATAAGCGGATGTTTATGCTTATGATCGGGTTTATTCTGTTCATTGCGGTAATCGGCTTCTCGCTTAGTGACCGCAAGGAATTGACTTGGCCGGAAAAATTCATCAAGGATACGTCCGCATACGTTCAGCAATGGTTTTACAAGCCCGCTGGTTCTATAGCGGGCTTCTTTGAGGATATAAGCGAGCTTCGTCTTCTCTATGAAGAGAACGAGCAATTACGTATAACGGCGGCGGCATACGCTAGAGAAAAAGTGAATTACAACTTCGTGCAGAAGGAAAACGAGCGGTTGAAAGAAGCGCTCTCCTTCACCGAACGCCAGAAGCAAATGTATAACTATAATTATCTCATTGCACAGGTTGTATCGGTAAGCAATGACGCCAACAACCGTTCGATGAATATTAACCTTGGCTCCAAAAACGGCATTAAGCCGAATATGGCGGTAACGACGATTGACGGACTTATCGGACTTGTTGATTCCGTAACGCCGTATACGGCAACGGTAACGCCGATAACGGAGCTGGATGAATCGTCGCCTACCTTCAACTCCATCGCGGTTACGGTAATGGGACGCGAGGATCGTTCCTTCGGTATTCTTAGCAGCTATAATACGGAGACGCAAAGACTTCTTATGACGAAGATCGCAGAAATCGATCCGATGACCGTCGGCGACACTGTCATTACTTCGGGACTCGGAAATGTGTATCCCCGAGGTCTGGTGATCGGCAGGGTGGAGACGAAGCAGGTTGGCGATTTCGGTCTGACATATACGGCAACCATCGATCTTGCTGCAAGCTTTGATCATTTGACCGAGGTGTTTGTCGTAGAGGTTCCCGCATTGGAGGACGTCAAGGAATGACGATTAACCGTATTATCGGGTTGATGATTCTTTTATTTATTGTAGAAGGCACTATTATGCCGTGGATTATTCCTGCGGGGTACGGTGAGCGCATTATTACCCATTTTACGTTCGTTATGGTTATCTACTCTGCGATGTACAGCGGAAGACATTATGCCTTATTGTTCGGGATTGGCTTTGGCATGTTGCAGGATATCGTATATTTTGGACATTTGATCGGGGCTCATGCTTTCGCAATGGGACTTATCGGGTATTTCACTGGCGTATTGTTTGAACGCAAGCGAGCCACAATCATGATGGCGTTATCCGTGATCGGCATAGCCTGCTTGCTGTACGATACGATGATCTTCTTTATATACAAAGCATTCCGAATTACGAACGAGACGTATGCCTGGGCGGTGCTCGATCATATTTTGCCTAGCTTATTCATCCAGCTTGCGTTCGCGTTGGCGGTTTATGTGCCGGCAAGACGCATGTTCGAGTCGCAGAATAAGCTGAAGACCGAAGAAGAGGAACAATGATTAGCAGCCGAAGGCAGTTTTCTCGGTAAATATTGGGGCATTAGCAGGAATTTGCGCCTTGCGTCAAGAATCCAATAGGTTGGGGAGGGGCTAACGTGACCGAGAAGCAACATATAATGATAAAAGGCGTTAAGGAAGGTCTCGTGTTCCTTCTCAACGATCAGTGTGAATTCGCTACACTATTGGATGAGTTGCAATATAAGCTGGAGAAGACGCACCAACAATTGCTGACAGGGCCGCTCGTGCACGTGCATGTGAAGCTAGGGACACGGCAATTGTCCGATGATGACAAAGAGCGGATTAAGACGGTCATTCGTTCGCAGGGCAATCTGATGGTTCAGTCGATTGAATCCGAGGCGAAGGCAGTAAGCGAGCAGCAGGTGAACGCTCAGCAGCTTCACGCTCTGACGACGATCGTAAGATCGGGCCAGACGGTCGAGCATGATGGCGATTTGCTGCTGATTGGCGATGTGAATCCGGGTGGAACGCTTCTATGCACCGGCGACATCTATGTGCTCGGCGCGTTGCGCGGCGTAGCGCATGCCGGGACAAGCGGTCGAACCGATGTTATTATCGCAGCTTCGCTAATGAGGCCGACGCAGCTTCGGATCGCTGACGTCATAAGCAGGCCGCCGGAGGAATGGATGACCRGGGATGCGGCAATGGAGTTTGCTTTTCTGAACGAAGGCCGTATGCAAATTGATAAAATTACGCATTTATTCCGCATCAGGCATAATCCTATTATGTTTAAAGGAGTGTAGAACATGGGAGAAGCGATTGTTGTAACATCGGGCAAGGGCGGCGTCGGCAAGACGACGACATCGGCCAATTTGGGTACAGCTCTAGCGTTGCTTGGCAAAAAGGTATGCATGGTCGACACGGATATCGGCCTGCGCAACCTGGACGTTGTAATGGGGCTCGAAAATCGGATTATATATGATTTGGTCGACGTAGCGGAAGGCCGCTGCAGGCTTAGTCAAGCGCTTGTGAAAGATAAGCGTTTCGACGAGCTGTACATGCTGCCTGCCGCACAGACGAAGGATAAAGATTCTGTAACGCCTGAGCAAGTGCGCGACATCGTGCTGGAATTAAAGAAGGACCATGATTATGTCATTATCGATTGCCCGGCGGGAATTGAGCAAGGCTTTCGCAACGCGATAGCGGGGGCGGATCGAGCCATCGTTATTACGACACCGGAAAATGCGGCTGTCCGCGACGCCGATCGCGTAATCGGCTTGCTGGAACAAGAAAAAATACCAGCTAAGCTCATCATTAACCGTATTCGCCAAAATATGATGAAAACCGGGGAAATGCTTGATATCGATGAAATTTGTCAGGTGCTTGCAATCGACCTGGTAGGTATCGTCCCTGACGATGAGAAAGTCATCTCTGCAGCGAACAGCGGCGAGCCGACCGTTATGAATCCGGCATCCCGCGCAGCTATCGCATACCGCAATATTGCGCGCCGTATTCTGGGAGATATGGTGCCGCTTATGCTGCTCGATGAGAAGGCAGGCGCGTTCAAGCGTTTCCGCAAGTTTCTTGGAATAGGATGATTGCCCCGTGCTTAACAAATTAAAGAAGCTTGACTGGGGGATATTAGGCATATTGCTCCTCTTCATGGTCATTAGCTCCGTGGTTCTCCACAGCGCGACGATCAATGATCCAAGGTATGCCAGCTCGGATACGAAACAAATTATTTTTTATGCGCTCGGTTTTTTTGTAGCGATTGTCGCTTCCATGTTCGATTACCGAATCGTGCTGAAGAGCTGGCATGTGTTATATGGCATAGGGGTTACGTCGCTTATACTCGTTTATTTCGTCGGAGCGAAGATCAACGGTGCGCGAGGCTGGTTCAAAATTACGGAGACGTTAACGATTCAGCCCGCAGAGATCGTGAAGATCATTATTATAATAGGCATTGCTTACTTGATGGGACGAAGGCAAGGCGACAAGCTGACCTTCATGCGGGATTTGGTGCCGATCGGCGCATTCGCCGCTTTGCCGTTCATGCTCGTTATGATCCAGCCCGATCTAGGGAATGCCATTATCTATTTGGTCATCGTGCTCGGCATGCTGTGGATCGGCAACGTCAAGTACACGCATGTGCTGATCGGCCTTGGAACGGTTATTGCGAGCATCGTGTTATTCGTCAGTCTGTTCACGATGTTCAATAACGAGATCAAGGAATTTATGATTGATAAGGAACTAACGCACTGGTATGAGCGTATCAATACGTACATTAACCCGGAAGAGGCAAGCTCAGACGCGAAGCATCAGTCGCTTAATGCGAAGATCGCGATCGGTTCAGGCGGGCTGAACGGCGACGGATACTTAAAGGGAGATATGAAGAACGGCGGCTTCGTGCCTTATCCTTATTCGGATTCCATCTTCGTCGTCATCGGAGAGGAATTCGGCTTCCAAGGCGCGGCGATTCTGCTGCTCCTGTACTTCCTGCTTATTTATCGAATGATCATTGTCGCGTTCAAATGTTATGATATGAAGGCATCGTTTATTGTCATTGGCATTGTATCGATGTATGTGTTCCAGGTGTTCCAAAACATCGGCATGATGATCGGCCTTATGCCCATTACGGGCATCACGCTTCCGTTCATCAGCTATGGCGGCACGTCGCTGCTGCTTAATATGTTGTCGATCGGACTTGTGTTAAGCATCAAGTCTCATCAAGAGGTATATGAGCTGGCGGATTAGATATCCAGCTCAGCTTAACGAACCGTTCATGCGGAAAGCATGTACGGTTTTTTTGCGTATTGAGCCGCATACTTGTCTACTCCCGCTCATAGGATGAAGGAAGTGATAGTGATACAAGCTCTCTCTAGGGCAGGGGAGGAAGAACGAGATGAATACGAAGGATAGCGTGAAGCTGCGTCGGCAGCAAAAAATAAAGCAGTTGATGGAGCAGCAGCCGGCCGGCAAGGAAACGGAGATGCCTTTCTATGACGGTGGCGCGACTGACGCGCCGATCTATTACGAGCCCGCTTATCGCGAAGAAGCGATCGAGCTCGATCCGGAGACTGCTTGGAAGAGCAATCCGAATCCTTGGGCAAGCTGGCGGGAGGATGTAGGGTTCGGCGAGCATAAAACGTTCATTAAGAGCGCTTATGACCCGACAAGGCATGCGAAACCGCCCAAAAAACATCCGTTCCGGCGTGAGCTCATGTGGAAGCTCGCAATTGCCGTGCTGCTATTCGGCGGCGTGTGGGCGATGTTCGGCAACGATTCGGAATGGTCGCTTAAGGGACAGGCGATCGTGAAGAACGCGTTGACGGAAGAGATTGATTTTGCAGCGGCAGCTGCCTGGTATAAAGAAACGTTTGCAGGAGCGCCATCCTTTATTCCGATCTTCGAGGACAATAAAGGCGAGGCGATCGGCGCTGACGGAACGGTCAAACTGCCGGTCGTCGCGCCGCTTGCAAGCGGTGCGCTCGTTCGTACGTTCGCTGAGATGCTGAACGGCGTGGAACTGGCCGGCGCATCGGAGGAGACGGTTGTGGCCGTTGAGACGGGACAAGTTATCGTGATTACGGACGGAGACGACAAAGGCGCATCGATCGTCATACAGCACGCGAATAAGCGCGTAAGCGTGTACGGCAAGTTGGGCGAGACGGAAGTTAAGGTTGATGATTGGGTGGAAGCCGGCGACCCGATCGGCAAGTTGTTGAAGTCGAACGATACGGAGCCGAGCTTGCTCTATTTTGCGGTAATGGAGAATGACAAGTATGTCGATCCGCTGGACGTGATTCCGTTTGATTAAATGGAAAGGGATCGTTTGGTCGGTCCATCCGTTGTTCGTCATGATTATGTTGGCATCGGTATTCACTGGTTATTTTGCCGAGCTGTTGACGTTGTTTCTCTTAGTTATCGTTCATGAGCTTGGACATGTCATCATGGCTCGGAGCTTTGGCTGGACGGTACGGGAGGTAAAGCTGCTGCCGTTCGGCGGCGTTGCGGAGGTCGAAGAGGCCGGGGGAGTATCGGCGGCCGAGGATGCGATGGTCGCGATTGCCGGTCCTTTGCAAAATCTATGGATGGGACTGGCTGCTTGGGGCTGCGGGCAGCTCGGATTATGGGATGCAGACTGGGCAACGTATGTGTGGAAGGCGAATCTGATGATTGGCATGTTCAATCTGCTCCCGATCTATCCRCTCGACGGAGGCAAGCTGCTTCAGGCAGCGCTTAGTTACGTGATGAATTATTATTCCATGCTTATCTGGTCGGCTCGAATTAGCTTGTTGCTCAGCGCCTGTATGATCATCGGCTCTTTGCTGCCTTGGCTGATCTATGCGGACGGCATTCAATTGAACTTGCTCGTTGTCGGCTTCTTTTTGATAATGACGAACTGGACGTATTCGCGCAATCGTCCTTTTTTGTTCTACCGGTTTCTCATGCATCGGGGCCGAGTGGCGGCTCGTGTTCTAACGCGCGGCGAGCAGGCGAGTCCGCTCATCGTTAGCGGAAGACAGTCCATTCTGTCGGTCGCGCGATTATTTCGCAGGGAGCGATATCATCTCATCTATCTAGTCGAGCCTTATGACAAGCAGGTGAAGGTACTGCCCGAGCAAACGATAGTTGAGGGGTGTTTGTCGGATCATAATCCAAATCGTGCAGTATTGGAGCTTTTCAGGTAAAATAAATGAAAAGCGACTGGATGGTGATGCCCGGAATGAAGCAAATGTTCATGCACGCAAGCAGCGAAATGCTGCAGACTGCCGTGCTGCAAGACGGCCGACTTTTCGATTATTTCGTCGAGCGAGCCAAAGGAAGCGGTTTGGTAGGCAATATATACAAAGGCCGTGTCGTCAACGTATTGCCGGGCATGCAGGCGGCTTTCGTCGATATAGGAATCGGCAAAAATGCTTTTCTGTATATCGATGATTTACTCCATCCCCACCTGGAGAAGCAGCCCGAGACGAAGCCGTCGATACAGGACGTAGTAAGTGCTGGCCAAGAGCTGATCGTACAAGTGATGAAAGAGCCATTGGGCGGCAAAGGGGCAAGAGTGACCACTCACTTCTCCTTGCCGGGCCGTTGGCTTGTCTATATGCCGATTGCCGATTATATCGGCGTATCTAAGAAAATTGCAAGCGAGCAGGAGCGATTGCGGCTGCGTGATATTGGCGAGCAGCTGCGCAAAAACGAGGAAGGCTTCATAATCCGTACAGCTGCAGAAGGCGAGAACGAGCGAGCGATTGCGGCCGATGTATTAGAGCAGCGAGAGCTGTGGAGATTAATCGCGGCAAAGAGCGTGCAATCGAAAGCGCCTGCGGTGCTCCATTACGAAGCGGGTCTGCTGCGGCGTGTCATAAGGGACAATATAAAACCGGATATTGATGAGGTATGGATCGATGACCCCATCAGGCATGCCGAGGCAGCTGCTCTGCTGAAGGAGATGGCTCCGTCATTAAGCGAGCGGCTTCGACTGTACAAGCTGCCTGCATCGAAGGCGCTCTTCGACGCTTATCGAGTCAACGATCAGATTCATTCGGCTTTCGAGCGTAAAATATCGCTGCCGAGCGGCGGCTATCTCGTATGGGACAAGACCGAGGCGCTCACGGTTGTTGATGTCAATACGGGCAAGTTCATCGGCACATCCGATCTGGAGGATACCGTCTTCCAGACGAATATGGAAGCGGCCGCCGAGATTGCCAGACTGCTGCGAGTGCGGGATGTAGGCGGTATCGTCATTATAGACTTTATAGATATGGAGCAGGAGCATAATCGCGAGAAGGTACTGCATCAGCTTATGGAAGGCACTCGTCCTGATCAGACGAAATGCACGGTCGTTGGCTGGACAAGGCTTGGCCTCGTAGAGCTGACGCGCAAGAAGTCGCGCGAGAATTCTTTTGCGAATACGTGAGAATAGGTTGATCTAGGCAATAATGTATGATAAACTGTTTTGGTRTATGTCTGACACATACGTGAATCAGGCATATGGATACCGCTCCGATCAGGTAAGCAAGCGCATGCGGCATACGTCGCAAGCCACCTGGATTAGGCGAGTCTTCGAAAATAAGGAGGTGCACTAACTATGTTCGCAATTATTGAAACTGGTGGCAAGCAATACAAAGTCCAAGAGGGCGATGTGATCTACATCGAGAAACTGGACGTTAACGCAGGTGAAAATGTAACTTTTGACCGTGTTTTGGCCGTATCCAAAGGTGAAGGTCTTGTGACTGGAACTCCGGTTGTTTCCGGTGCGACGGTTTCCGCTAAAGTCGAGAAACAAGGCAGAGGCCAAAAAATCATCGTTTACAAATACAAAGCCAAAAAGAACTACCGCCGCAAGCAAGGTCATCGTCAACCGTTCACAAAAGTAACAATCGAGAAAATCCAAGCGTAAGAGGAATTTCGCGATGATTGACATTACTTTTGTCAGGCAAGCCGCTGACAGGCGTATCGTATCCTTCGCTGTCGTAGGACATGCTAAGTATGCGAAGCACGGTAAAGATATCGTGTGCGCCGGCGTATCGACCGTTACGGTTGGTACCGTCAATTCGATTGAGACATTAGCAGGCGTAGAGCTTCCCGCTCGGATGAAGGACGGCTGGCTGTCATCGGATATTCCGGTGCTCCAGGACGCCGAAGCCGACGGAAGAATGCAGCTTTTGCTTGAATCGATGGTTGTCATGCTTGAGTCGATAGCTACATCATACGGCAAACACGTCGTCTTGCATGAGACGCTTGTATAAGCGCCCTTGAGGACGAATTTTATCATTAAATTCCTTAAACAAGGAGGGAAATTACTATGTTGAAACTGAATCTTCAGCTATTCGCTTCGAAGAAAGGTGTAGGCTCCACGAAGAACGGACGTGACTCGCAGTCGAAGCGCCTTGGCGCTAAACGCGCTGACGGTCAAGTCGTATCGGCAGGAAGCATCTTGTTCCGCCAACGCGGAACGAAGATCCACCCAGGAACTAACGTAGGCATCGGCAAAGACGACACTCTTTACGCTAAGGTTGAAGGCGTAGTGAAGTTCGAACGTTGGGGACGCGATCGCAAAAAAGTGAGCGTATACCCAGTTGATCTGGCTCCGGTAGCCGCAGCAGTAGAAGCTTAATTTTTGACATTTGCATCAAGCCCCGGCCTGCATCGCGCTAGGCCGGGCTTTTTTTTGTGCTGGTAAGTGACCAGTAGTCCTCGCGCATGCTATACTGGATAAGCTAGGAAACACGGGTGAAAGTGGGTTTAATCAAATGGAACGCTTAACAACGCCTAAGTATTATGCAGCGGCATCGGTGTTACTTCCTTGCGCTGCTGTGCTTATATGGCCTTCTAAAGTGTGGTTAACTGCTGTGTTTCTCATTTGGATCATCGCTGCGGCCGGTTTCTGGATCCGGCTAGAACGGAAGGAATACGAGGAGCGCAGTGAAAGAACGATTCATTCGTTGCAGTCATCGGCTATTCGGACGTTGAACCATCATCGTCATGACTGGATGAATGATTTGCAGGTCTTGTATGGCTATATTCGGCTTCAGAAGCTGGATAAAACGGTTGATTATATGGAGAAAATAAGAGAGAAGATGGGCAACGAGAGCAGCATCGGCAGGCTTGGCAGCCCGTCACTGGTCAGCTTCATCCAATCGTTTCGGACGATGACGAATGCGCTGGAGCTTGAAGTCGATGTTAAAGGCGAGATACAACTTAGTGAATTCGCTGGTGATTGCGACAAGATTGCCGATACTCTTATACATACAATCAATGCTTATCGCTTCGCTACGAAGCCTGGGCATGGAGCTGTAGCGACGCTGCGCGTGGAGCTGTCGAAGGATAGCGGGGCGCTTTATGCGGCATTTTATTATGAGGGCGAGCTTATGAACGAACAGCAATGGAAGCAAAAAATACAACAGCAGTTGGAAGGCGCGCCTATGCAACCGATCAACTTCGAGCACCCTTATTCCAAGGTGCTGCTGAAGGCGGAATTGCGCGCTTGAACGGGGGTACACCATGTTTGTCGATAAAGCGAAAATATTTGTAAAAGGCGGCGACGGCGGCGACGGCATCATCTCATTCCGTCGCGAGAAGTATGTCGAGAACGGCGGTCCGGCAGGCGGCGACGGCGGTCGCGGCGGCGACTTGATCTTCCAAGTCGACGAAGGATTGCGTACGCTCATGGACTTCCGCTATCAGAAGCACTTCAAGGCGCAGCGCGGCGAGCGCGGCAAAGTGAAGACCATGCACGGCGCAGGCGCTGAGGATACAATCGTCCGTATCCCGCCCGGAACGGTCATCATCGATGATGATACGCAGGAAGTCATCGCGGATATGACGCGTCATGGTCAGAAGATTGTCATTGCGAAGGGCGGGCGCGGCGGACGCGGCAATACCCGGTTCGCGACAGCGAACAATCCGGCTCCGTACATTTCGGAGAACGGAGAGGAAGGCCAAGAGCGCTGGGTCGTGCTGGAGCTGAAAGTGATGGCGGACATCGGACTGGTCGGATTCCCAAGCGTAGGCAAGTCAACGCTGCTCTCGGTCGTATCCGGTGCGAAGCCGAAGATCGGCGCTTATCACTTCACGACGATTACGCCGAATCTAGGCGTTGTCGATGTCGGAGATGGACGCAGCTTCGTCATGGCAGATTTGCCGGGCTTGATCGAAGGCGCACATGAGGGCGTTGGCCTCGGCCATGAGTTTCTGCGCCATGTCGAGCGTACGAGGGTCATTATTCACGTTATCGACATGTCGGCGTCCGAAGGACGCGATCCGTTCGATGACTGGGTGAAGATCAATGCCGAGCTTTCGCTATACAACGAGAAGCTGGCGGATCGTCCGCAGATCATTGCTGCCAATAAGATGGACATGCCGGAGTCGGCTGATAATCTTGAGCTGTTCAAGCAGCAGCTTGACGAGGTGCGCGGAGAGCGGACCTATGAGATCCTGCCGATATCCTCGCTAACGAAGCAAGGAATTCAGGAGCTTCTGTACAAGGCGGCAGACGTGCTGGATACGGTCGTCGAGCAAGCTCCGGTCGAAGAAGTGAAAGATATCGAAGAGCGTAAAGTATATACGTACGAGAAGCGCGAGGAGACGACGTTCACCATCCACAAGGAGGACGAAGTATTCGTCGTCGTGAGCGAAGGCATCGAACGCTATATGAAGCGTATGAACTTGAACTCGTACGACGCTGTTATGCGATTCGCCCGTATGATGCGCAAGATGGGTGTCGATGCGGCGCTGCGTAAGCAAGGTGCGAGAGACGGCGATATGGTCAGAATCAACGACTTCGCTTTCGAGTTCTTCGAGGGCAATGATTACGATCCAAGCCGATAGTTGCAGCAGAGGCTGCATGAATTGAAATGAGAGACGGCGAATGCCGTCTTTTTTTTCGTTTATGAGACAATTAACCTACCCGCGATTTAACTATTGCCCCAAGCTGGAAATTCCGATATAATGTCCACTATAGGAATACATTTGTCTTTTTGAGGAGGACGTATAGTGACTGAGCGCTATTATGTCGTTCGAGAGGACATTTTACCGGAAGCGATTATTAAGACGATACAAGTGAAAGAGATGCTCGGACGCGGCGAGTCGCTTACCGTACATGAAGCGGTGGAGCGCGTCGGACTTAGCCGCAGCGCCTTTTATAAGTATAAAGACGGCGTATACGCGCTCAATCAGTTGGAACGCGAGCGCATCGCAACGATCTCGATGGATCTGGAGCATCGCTCCGGCGTGCTGTCCACGGTGCTGGGCCTTGTTGCCGGCCTGGAAGGCAATGTGCTCACGATGAATCAGAGCATTCCGCTGCAAGGATTCGCGAACGTCGTCATTTCGGTCGATATATCGCAGCTATCCGGGGAACTGTCATCGCTTGTCGAGACGCTCCGCAATCAGGCGGGCGTTCGCAAAGCATCCGTTATAGGGCAAGGCTAACAGCAGGCAGCAGCTTGACACATATTGGAGGGTATTATTATGAAGCCGATTAAGGTAGGTTTATTAGGTTTAGGAACAGTTGGAACAGGCGTTGTCCGTATCGTAGAAGGACACCAGGACGATCTGCAAAGCCAAGTCGGCTCTCCGATTGTAATCGAGAAGGTGCTCGTTCAAAATAAAAACAAATCGCGCAGCATTTCAATCGACGCGGACAAGATGACGGAGGACCCGTGGGAAATTATCCGCCATCCGGATATCGACGTCATCGTTGAGGTAATGGGCGGCGTAGCGCAAACGAAGGAATATATCTTGGAAGCGCTGGAACGCGGCAAACATGTCGTAACGGCCAATAAAGATTTAATGGCGATGCACGGAACGGAAATTTTGGAGAAGGCGAAGCGCCATCAATGCGACATCTTGTATGAAGCTTCGGTAGCGGGCGGCATCCCGATTCTGCGGACGCTAGTGGAAGGCTTTTCTTCGGATCGCATTACGAAGATTATGGGCATCGTGAACGGAACGACGAACTTCATCCTCACGAAGATGAGTCAGGAAGGCGCGTCGTATGCCGACGTGCTGAAGGAAGCGCAAGAGCTCGGGTATGCGGAAGCGGATCCGACCTCCGATGTTGAGGGGCTCGACGCTGCTCGCAAAATGACGATTCTCGCGACGCTTGGTTTCCACACTAACGTAGCGCTTGAGGACGTATCTGCGCAAGGCATTTCTTCGGTTACGAAGGACGATATCGCTTACGCGAAACGTCTCGGCTACGAAGTAAAGCTGCTCGGCATCGCAGAGCGTCAAGACGATCTGATCAGCGTCAGCGTTCAGCCGACAATGGTGAAGCAATCGCATCCGATCGCTTCGGTTAACGGCGTATTCAACGCTGTGTATGTGCACGGCGAAGCGGTAGGCGAGACGATGTTCTATGGCGCAGGCGCAGGCGAACTGCCGACAGCTACTTCGATCGTTGCCGATCTTGTTGCGGTTGTGAAGAACATCAAGCTTGGCGTTAACGGCAAGCAAAGCGGCGGCGCATACAAGGAGAAGAAGCTCAAGACGGATGAGCAGATCTCGTCGAAGTACTTCCTGCTGCTGCAAGTAGCTGACCGTGCTGGCGTGCTCGCACGCATTACGCAAGTGTTCGCTGATTTCGAAGTCAGCCTGGAATCGGTGCTGCAACAGCCGAACCCGAACATTGCGCAAGCGGAAATTATCGTCATAACACATGATGCGAACAAAGCGGCTATCCAAAAGGTGCTTGCAAGCTTCGAGTCGCTCGACGTCGTACACAAAGTGAAGAGCGTATATCGCGTCGAAGGATAAGGGGAATAGCAGCATGAATAATCGTCGAGTAATTGTTAAGGTGCCGGCTAGCACGGCTAACTTGGGTCCCGGCTTCGACACGCTGGGCATGGCCCTTTCGTTGTATGCATGGATCGAGATGAGCGTAGCTGATCGGACAGAGTTCCAATTCTATGGGGATCAGATGCAGGGCTTGCCTCGCGACAAAAGTAACTTACTCTATAAAGTAGCCCAGCTTGTATTTACTGAAGCGGGCGTATCCATACCTGAGCTGTCGATCTCGATGGTCAGCGATATTCCGCTGACGCGCGGCCTCGGCAGCAGCGCCTCGGCGATTATCGGGGCGCTGGCAGCGGCTAACGCGCTGATCGGCAGTCCGCTCACGGACGACAAGCTGTTCCAGATGGCAACAGCGCTAGAAGGTCATCCCGACAACGTCGGGGCCTCKCTGTTCGGAGGCATCGTCGTGTCGGCATGGGACGGCCAGCGCGCGGATTACGTGCGGCTGGCGCCGAATGAGAGGCTGGAGACGCTTGTTGCGATTCCAGCGTTCCAGCTCTCTACGGAGAAGGCGCGGCATGCGCTGCCTTCGCAGATCAGCATGGCCGACGCGGTGTTCAACGTCGGCCGCAGCTCGCTGCTCGTCGCGGCGCTGGCCAGCGGCGAGCTTGGCCTGATCCGTCATGCGATGAAGGATCGGCTGCACCAGCCTTACCGTGCAGCTCTCATCCCCGGCATGACGACCATCTTGGAGCGCGCAGCCGACTATGGCGCGCTGGGCGCAGCGCTCAGCGGAGCGGGTCCGACGCTGATCGCGTTCGTATCAACCGATTGCCCGGACAAAGGGGCGATCGAGCAGTTTCTGCTGGATACATTGAAGCAAGAGGGCATCGAAGCGGAGACGCTATGGCTAGCGCCGTGCCCGAACGGCCCACAAATAACGGTAGAGGACATATCGGCGGTTGCCCCTATGCCGCTCCCGGATCGAATTAAAGGAGAAGTTAAGGCATGAAGACAATCGCACTTTTACCCGCTGGTTCGGTATCGGATGAAGCGGCGAAACATTTTATCGGAACGCAAAATGTATCCTGGGATCACCATCGCCTCATCTCCGACGTGTTCTTATCTACCGTGAATGGCGTCAGCAATTATAGCGTCATTCCAATCGAGAATACGATTGAGGGCTCGGTCAGTCTGCATTTGGATTGGCTCGTGCATGAGGTAGACTTGCCGATACGCGCTGAGTGGGTATATCCATCGATTCAGAACCTGATCGGCAGGAAGAGCGAACTGCTTGGCGAAGACGGCGAGATCGACTTCAGCCGGATCAAGAAGGTTATTAGCCATCCGGTCGCCATGGCTCAATGCCTGCAGTTTCTTCGCAGCAAGATGCCGCAGGCGATTACCGAGCATGTAAGCAGCACCGCCGAATCCGTTCGTATCGTGCGAGATAACCAGGGTCAAGGCATCGTGGCGATCGGTACGACAACGGCCGCTGCGAATAACGGGCTTGACATACTGGCAAGCGGTGTGACCGATCATGACAACAACTATACGCGGTTCTTGCTAGTCGGACCTGAGGCGTATTCGGAGCGTCAATCGGATTCGGTGAAGACAAGCATTCTAATTACGCTGCCGGAAGACTTTCCGGGCGCGCTGCATCAGGTGCTTGCGGCGTTCGCATGGCGGAAGATCAACTTATCGCGCATCGAATCGCGTCCGACGAAGAAGAAGCTCGGTAATTACTACTTTTTCATCGATATCGATATGTCGCTGGAATCCGTGCTTCTGCCCTCGGCTTTGGAAGAAATCGAGGCGCTTGGCTGCCAAGTTCGCATTCTAGGATGTTATCCTAGCTTTACGTATGAGCAGCTCGCTGTAACCGAATAGAGATAGGATGCCGGGGATGTTGCCCTGCATATAAAGTGAAGTTAGGCCCTTATGACAAAATATGGGCCAAGCTTCACTTTTTTTTTGCGTGAAAGTGGAGACACCTGCCCATATTCTGCATAGGATGTAAGGATCGATAGCAGGCATTAGCCGTGCCTTGTTATTCAGAACGTGACAGGAGGTAATTGGCGCGTGAAAATTCATATCGTAAAAAAAGGCGAGTCGTTATACTTAATCGGCCAAAAGTATAATGTAACGCTGGAAGAAATTTTGAAGCTTAATCCGGGGATCACGAATCCGGACGCAATCGAGATCGGGATGAAGGTGAAGATTCCATCCAGTCATCCAGGGAGCGGCGGCGGCATGGACATTATGCACCAGCATGTCGTGAAGCAGGGCGATACGCTTTGGAAACTGTCCAAGTCATGGGGAGTTCCGCTTGCGGACATGATTAAAGCGAATCCGCAGCTCAAAAATCCGAATGTGTTATTGACCGGCGAGATCGTTAACATCCCGAAGGTAGGCACGACGCCGTCTGATGTGACAGGTCTTCCGGGCACGACCGTGGCGCAAAGCGCTGGCAATCAGAAGTCGCTTATGCAGAACGTCCAAGGCTGGGTCGGCAAGCTTAGCACGGCGCCTATCATAGGCAAGACACCGACCGGACCGGCCACGACGACGCCTGGCAAGACGTCTACTGCGCCAGCTGCCGGGAAGACACCAACAGCGCCGATCGTCACTCCAACGCCTCCAGCGCCGTTGCCAGCTCCTCCTCCGGCAGCTGTGAAGCCAGCGCCAGAGAAGACAAAGCCGGCTGAGAAAATCAAGCCAGCCGAGAAGACGAAAGCAGCGGCAGAGAAAACACTTCCGATCGAGAAGCCGGTTGAGAAAAAATTATCGCCTATTCATTCGGAGTATCAACCGAACGTTGATCTGTTCAAGCAATATGGCATTCCTGCAACGGAAGCGATGTCGTTGTACGATTTGYCGAAAGCGCCAGAAGCCGTATCGCCAGCTATGCAACAGCCTATTTACGGCGGTTACGGTAACGGCTATGGCCAGCCGATGGTGCACCCTGCACAGATGGGAACGGGCTACGGCAATTGGCAGCAGCCTACGCCGTTCAGCCCTATGGTCAGCCCAGCAGCTGAAAATGCTGCAAATGCTTTGAACGCGATGAATGCTGCTCATGCAGCCAACGCAGCCAATGTAGCTCCACTGGCGAATGCTGCTAATGTGTCCCCTTTAGCGAACACGGCTCATGCCGCCAACGCAGCTAATGTGGTTCAAGCAGCAAATGCCGAAGAATGTCCGCCGGGAATGGTCATGACGACGGGAGGCTACGGCTACGGCAATCCGTTCGTGTCCCCGCAAAGTGAAGGGCCTTGGGGATATGGAGCGCCAATGGTAAGTCCATTTACTCAAGGGCTTGGTGAAAACAACAGTCCGCTTGTAGCAGGAGCCAGCACATTGCCGGAGCAAGACCATTACGGTCACGGCATGGTGTCCCCAGCGTCCTTGCAGCCAGAGTACGGCCACTACGGTCATGGCATGGTTTCTCCAGCATCCGTACAGCCTGAATATGGTCACTACGGCTATGGAGGCATGGTGTCCCCGGCATCCGTACAGCCTGAATATGGCTACTACGGCCAAGGTGCTGTATCGCCAGCATCCATGCAGCCGGATTACGGGTACGGCGGGGCCGTCTCACCGATTGCCGGCGGCCATGGGTACTATACGCCATATCCAACATGGCCGCAAACAGCAGGAGCCGGAACGGGCCCTAGCAATGATTGCGGCTGCGGCGGAGAGCGCGAACCGCAGGTGGGCGCGAACGTGTCTGAAATTAGCGAATCACCAATCGGAACCAAGCCGGCTGTGGCGAAGAAGTCTGCCAAGAAGGCCGTTATCCGCACGATCTCTACTCGCTCCAGCAAACCAAAGAGCGGGTTCAGCCGTCCATGGATTAATCGATAAGCAAATGCAAAGCAGAGAGCAGGCGAGGAGACAATCTCCTGCCTGTTCTTTGTATGTTCAAAACATTTGGCGCTTATTGAATAATTAGGAAGCAGTGGTGCACACTAACAGCAAAAATACAATAAAGGGGTCTTCCTTATGATGGAATTCAGCCTTTGGAAGCAGCTAAAACGACGTTTGCGCCGCAAACGAAGACCGTTATGGATGTTGGGAGGTTTGTTGCCTCTCCTTATTATGACTGTTGCCATTCCACAGCAGGCATATGCAGTCCTTTCTGTGGAAGACAATCACGCGACAGTCCTCCAGGCGCTCCGCAGCCAGCATGGGCCGGTTACGGTTAACGTTCACCGGCTGTACGTATGCGGAGAAGAGATGAGGCCGCTTGGACGCATCGATTCCAAGCAGCTTGTCCAGCTGCTTACCGCTCATCCCGAATGGGAAGCGGCAGCTTTTGATCAAAGCAACGGCAGTCTATTGATTGAGCATCATGTCGACGATTTGTCGGCCTACTGCAAGAGCCATGCCTATATCGGAATGGATAAGGACGGCAACCTAACCTTGTTCGACGGCGAGCCGAAAAAAGAGAAGGTCGTGCGGACTTTTTTCCAACTGGATGTCCGTTACATGGAGAGCAGCCTACCGCAGGACAAGCTGGATCAACTGACTCGGGGCATACGGATTAGCGATATCGACGAATATAACAGCGTATTATCGACGTTCAGCGATTTTGCACGATCAGATAACGAGAAAGTGATGAAACCGTCGTACTAGATTGCAATTAAGAAGAGCGGCCTGTTCAATCAGGTCGCTCTTCTTGTTATGTCGGTGCTAGACGGATGATAGGCTCGAAATATCAAACGCGCGTTCTCATTCTCGGCAAGTTTTGCTATAATGGAAGGATGATTAGTGTTCATTGAGGGAGTTGGCGGGTTGCGAGTACTAGGAATTGACCCCGGTATTGCGATAGCGGGCTTTGGATTTATTGATAAGATGGGACATAAGCTGACCCCCGTACAATATGGCTGCATTCAGACTGAGGCGCATACGCCTCCCGAGGAGCGGCTGCTCCAAATCTATGAAGCCGCAGGCGCGCTCATGGATAAATACAAGCCGGATTCCGTTGCCGTCGAGAAGCTGTTCTTCAATCGCAACGTAACGACCGCGTTTGCCGTCGGTCAGGCTAGAGGCGTTATTATCCTTGCCGCTGCGCAGCGGAAGCTGCCGGTAGCGGAATATACGCCGTTGCAAGTAAAGCAGGCTGTCGTCGGATACGGCAAGGCGGAGAAGCGACAGGTGCAGGAAATGGTCAAAATGTTTTTGAAGCTGTCTGCTATTCCGAAGCCGGACGATGTGGCCGATGCGCTCGCCATAGCGATTTGTCATGCCCATTCGGCTGTATTGACTCAAAAAATAAATGAGGTGAACCGTTCGTGATCGATTTTTTAAGAGGACTTGTCGTACATATGGATACTGAGTACATCGTCATGGACGTAAGAGATACAGGCTATCGCGTGTTCACGCCTAATCCGTATGCTTTCGCGAAGAAGGAAGAGGCGGTTACCGTCTATATTCATCATCATGTTCGCGAGGACGCCATTCTGTTATTCGGCTTCGAGACACGCGAGGAGCAGACGTTATTCCGCAAGCTGCTGGAAGTGTCGGGCATCGGTCCGCGCGTTGCGCTTGGCATTCTCTCAGCCGGCAAGCCGGAAGCCATCATATCGGCCGTACATAACGAGAACATTGCATTCTTGACGAAGCTGCCGGGCATAGGCAAGAAGACGGCGCAGCGCATTATATTGGATCTGAAGGATAAGCTTGCAAACTTCGGAATGAATACCGGCTTGTTCGCGATTGGCGGACTGTCTCCGGATATGGAGGGCGCTGCCGGTTCGAAGCAAGGTGCGGGCACGGCATGGCAGGAAGCGCGCGAAGCATTGATCGCGCTTGGTTACACGGCTGCTGAGTTAGACCGCGCTTGGAGCGGGCTCGAGCAATCCGTTACGGCGGAGGACAGCGTAGAAGTATTGATGAAACGGGCATTGCAGCAACTGTTCAAAGGTTGACGGAAGGAGAGTAAGCTTACATGGATGATCGAATCATATCCGCTAACCTGATGATGGAAGACCAGGCAGCCGAGTTTAGTCTTCGTCCGCGTTATTTGGGCGAATACATCGGGCAGACGAAAGTGAAAGAGAACTTAACGATATATATCGAAGCAGCTAAGATGCGCAAGGAAGCGCTTGACCATGTGCTGCTCTATGGGCCGCCGGGGCTCGGCAAGACGACGCTGTCCAACATTATAGCCAATGAGCTTGGCGTTAATCTGCGGACGACGTCCGGCCCTGCGATCGAGAGACCGGGCGATCTTGCAGCTCTGCTGACGAATCTGCAGGAGGGCGACGTACTGTTCATAGATGAGATTCATCGTCTTCATAGAACGGTCGAAGAAGTGTTGTATCCGGCGATGGAAGATTTCGCCCTCGATATTATGATCGGCAAAGGTCCGAGCGCAAGATCCGTTCGCCTTGACTTGCCGCCATTCACGTTAATCGGCGCCACAACGCGCGCGGGCTTATTGTCTGCTCCGCTTCGTGATAGATTCGGCGTCGTTAGCCGATTGGAGTTCTATACGGTGGACGAGCTTGCCTTCATTATCTCCCGCACCTCCGAAATATTGAATGCGGGTATTGTCGGCGAAGCGGCTATGGAGATCGCCCTGCGTTCAAGGGGGACGCCGAGGATAGCCAATCGCCTGTTGAAGCGGGTTCGTGACTTCGCGCAGGTTCGCGGCGACGGCATCATCACGCAGGAGATTGCTGGTCTAGCGCTTGAATTGCTCCAAGTCGACCCGATGGGACTGGATAGCATCGACCACAAGATGCTTCATGCGATGATGACGACTTTCTCAGGCCGTCCTGTCGGACTAGATACAATAGCCGCAACGATCGGCGAAGAGAGTCAGACGATAGAGGATGTGTACGAGCCGTATTTGATGCAAATCGGATTTCTGCAGCGAACGCCTCGCGGAAGGATTGCTACCGAGCAAGCCTACCGCCACTTAGGAATTCCTTATCCGGACGGAAACCGGTAATCAATGCCGGCAACAGCACATTGCACATAAGGAGAGGAGTAAGATCATGTCCGTAAATATGAAGCGGCTCGCGCTTTCAGCGCTGTCCGCCTTGCTGCTTATATCGTTATGCGCTGCGATTCCCGCGCAGGCAGCAGTACCCAAGCTCGATACGATCCGAGTCGCTATGTTCTTACAATTGCCTGGGAAATATACTGACACTACTGCTGCCGCCACATTCTCGGCAGCTGGCGGGCTGTCGATCGGCTTAAGAACGCCAAGCGGCGTTCAGAAATGGTTCCAGACAGCAGCAGGCTCGCAAACAAGGTTTGCATTGGACAGCTTCAAGGTGAAGGTGTTCAAATCATCCAACTTCGCATCCGCTCAAGCCGCTTACAAGCGTATTGTTGCAGCGAAGGGAGCGGGCTATCTAACTTCGGCGGCGAAGAAAGGAACGATCGTCTATCAGGTCACCGAAGGTACCTATGCGACGCTAGCCGATGCGAAGACAGCTATGACGCGTTGGGCGACAGATGCAGATCTTGCTAAGCTGACAGCTGGGTACAAGTCTTCGGTGCAAGGTGTGCTTCGGTTGGAGACACCGGCAATCGCGAATAAGGCAGCAGCCGTAACAACTATGAACAGCTACGCGGCTGCCGGCTTGGATGCGTATGTAGCTGTACGCGCATCGGCTGCAGGAGCTGCTGTATATTCGGTAATGGTCGGCTCAGCTGCCGACGCAGCGGAACTGCAGATCGTTAAGGCTGCTGCAGCGGGTGTAGCTGGCGCAGCAACGCTCAAGCAAGCCGACGCGGCAGCGCCATATTTGCTGCTGAAGAACGATCATGCCGTTACCGGCAAGGCGGAGAGCAGCCTTGAGCTTTACAGCTTCCCGCAAGCAGCCATGAAGATATGGATCGAATCGCTTGCAGCCGACCCTATTAAATTGACGGAGAGAAGCGGTCGTACCTACCGAGGACAATTCGAGCTCAGCTCGCTTAACGGGGCAATGGCTGTTGTTAACGAGCTTCCTTTCGAGCAATATTTGTATTCGGTAGTTGGCAGCGAAATGTATGCCACTTGGCCGGCGGAAGCACTTAAGTCACAGGCCGTTGCGTCGCGTAACTATATCCTCTCCAAAGGATTTGGTTTCCAAATCGCCAATGTCGTCGATACCGTGCTAAGCCAAGCCTATAATGGCGTTGGTTCAGAGCGGCAATCAACGATCGATGCCGTCGAGGCGACTCGGGGCGAAGTGTTAATGTATAACGGCAAGCTGATCGAAGCGTTGTATTCATCGAATGCCGGAGGCATGACGGCGGATGCGACAGAAGCATGGAATAATTCGATTGCATACTTGCAAGCGATAAAGAGCCCGGATAATTCTTCTGAGACAGGCTTGAAGAGCTGGTATAGGGTCGTGCTTTCAAGCGGCTTGATCGGTTATATCCGTGAGGATCTGCTTAACGATACGGGCTCGACGACGGCTGCCGGAAGTAAAATCAT
Organism: Paenibacillus sp. 2TAB19; assembly: GCF_052115185.1. Lineage (NCBI taxonomy): Bacteria > Bacillati > Bacillota > Bacilli > Caryophanales > Paenibacillaceae > Paenibacillus > Paenibacillus sp. 2TAB19. The sequence goes on from NZ_JBFRGE010000008.1 coordinate 42,607, forward strand.
GCAAGTAAATACAGACAGCACGAAAGTGAGGCAGCATCCCGTTATTCAAGACACGATCACGTTGATCGCGACCGTTAATTCGGGAACGAAAGTGACGGTGCTGGAGAAGACGATCGAATCCAATTCAATGACTTGGGTTAGAGGGCCTTATAAACCGGAAGAGCTGCTCACGGTTATTAATGCGAGAGTGAAGACGAAGATAGCAGGTCCGATTCGGACGCTTGAGGTTAGTGGGCGCGGGCCATCCGGCCGAGCGACGGAAATAATGGCTAATGGAACGAAGCTAGACGTAGCGAATCCCGATGCGTTCAGATCCACGCTAGGCGTACAGGGCTCATTGCCTAGCACGAAGTTCCAAATCGATGAGACTGCCAAGGTTGCTATGATCGGCGGGGGCTCTCAGCAAAGAATGAAACCTAATGACAGCAGTCCCGTATATAGCATTGGCGCCGGCGGCAAGACGACAGAGCTTACGGATACGAATCTGTTCATTCTAGACGGCAAAGGCAATCTCAGAGCAGCAACGAAGGAGCCTTCGTTCCGATTTGTCGGAACCGGCTACGGACACGGAGTTGGAATGTCCCAGTTCGGAGCGCTTAGCCTTGCACAGCAAGGGTATGACTACCAATATATTTTGAAATACTACTATAAAGATGTAACTATCGCTAAGGAATGATTGCAACGTTATGAACGTAGATTGGTTTGACTTTGAATTGCCAGAGGAACTTATCGCGCAGACGCCTCTGCTGGAGCGTACCGCTTCAAGGCTGCTTGCGCTGAACAAACGGACAGGTGATATCGAGCATCGCACCTTCACCGACCTGGAGCAATATGTCCAGGAGGGAGATGTTCTCGTATTGAATRATACGAGAGTGATGCCGGCAAGACTTATGGGCATGAAGAGCGATACAGGCGCCAAGGTTGAGCTGCTCCTCTTGAAGCAGCTCGAAGGAGATCGTTGGGAGACGCTTGCCAAGCCCGCCAAACGCTTGAAGATCGGCACTCCTCTTTCTTTTGGCGACGACGGCAACGGTAATCCGTTGTTGCGGGCGTATATTGAAGAAGAAGGCGATATGGGTGCRAGAGTCGTGCGGTTCGAATATGAAGGTATATTCCCCGAGCTGCTGGATCGACTAGGCGAGATGCCTCTGCCTCCTTATATTAAGGAGCGGTTGGAGGAGAAGGAACGTTACCAAACGGTATATTCGAAGCATGAAGGTTCGGCAGCTGCGCCTACCGCAGGACTTCACTTTACGAAGGCGTTTCTGGAGCGGCTTCAGAGCAAAGGCGTTAAGCTTGCTTACGTAACGCTGCATGTTGGTCTTGGCACCTTCCGTCCGATGTCGGCGGAGAAGGTAGAGGACCATGAGATGCACGCCGAATATTATGAGCTGGATGAAACGAACGCGAAGCTGATCCGTGAAGCTAAGGCTGAAGGTGCCCGTATTATCGCAGTTGGGACAACCTCCTCTAGAACGCTAGAAACGGTCGCACAGCGTTATGGAGATGAGCCGATTGGGGCGTGCAGCGGCTGGACTTCGATATTTATTTTTCCGGGCTATGAATTTAAGCTGGTGAATGCGTTGTTAACGAACTTCCATTTGCCGAAATCAACGCTCGTCATGCTCGTCAGCGCTTTGGCGGGACGCGATCATATTATGGCTGCTTACCATGCTGCGATTGAGGAACGATATCGGTTCTTCAGCTTCGGCGATGCGATGTTTATTTATTAACTATAGAAATAGGGTGCGAGAGCAGTGGCAGTCAAATACGAATTTATTAAACAATGCAAGCAATCGGGAGCGCGTCTAGGACGCGTTCATACACCGCATGGCGTGATCGAGACACCGACTTTCATGCCTGTAGGCACGCAAGCGACAGTGAAGACGATGAGCCCTGAAGAACTTAAGGCAATGGATGCCCAAATCATCCTTAGCAACACCTATCATTTATTTCTGCGGCCTGGCCATGATCTCATTAAGCGTGCGGGYGGGCTGCATAAGTTCATGAACTGGGATCGTCCGATCCTGACGGATAGCGGCGGCTTCCAAGTATTCAGTCTAAGCGAAATGAGAAAGATCACAGAAGAGGGCGTTCATTTCCGTTCCCACTTGAATGGTGACAAGCTGTTCTTGTCACCGGAGGTGGCAATGGAAATTCAGAATGCGCTCGGTCCGGATATTATGATGGCATTCGATGAGTGCGCGCCGTATCCGGCTGAGTACGACTATGTGAAGCAGTCTCTTGAGCGGACGACTCGTTGGGCAGAGCGCTGCTTGAAGTCTCATGCAAGGCCGCATGATCAAGCGTTGTTCGCAATCGTTCAAGGCGGGATGTTCAATGATTTGCGCATTCAGAGCGCTAAGGATTTGACTTCCATGGATTTCCCGGGGTATGCTATTGGTGGACTAAGTGTAGGCGAGCCTAAGCATCTTATGTATGATGTTCTGGACCATACCGTTCCCATTCTGCCTGCCGACAAACCTCGTTACTTGATGGGCGTCGGTTCGCCTGATGCTTTGATAGAAGGGTCCATCCGCGGTATCGATATGTTCGACTGCGTTCTGCCGACCCGGATTGCCCGTAACGGGACAACGATGACAAGCACGGGAAGACTCGTCGTACGCAATGCAAAGTACGCAGAGGACTTTGGTCCGCTTGACCCGAATTGCTCTTGCTATACATGTACGAACTATTCGCGGGCTTACATACGGCACTTGCTTAAAGCAGACGAGACGTTTGGCATGAGGCTGACAACGTATCACAATTTGCACTTCTTATTGCAACTCATGAGGGACGTTCGCCAAGCGATAATGGATGACCGGCTGCTTGATTTCCGGGATGAATTCTTTACGCGGTACGGCCTGTTCGATAATGAGAAAGGGTTTTGAAAGGGGGGATTACGATGTGGCTAGCAGCAGATGCAGGTGGCGGTACTAATATTTTAGGAATGATTTGGCCGTTTCTTCTTATGTTTGCGGTATTTTATTTTCTTCTAATTCGTCCGCAACAGAAGAAGCAGAAACAACGTTCGTCCATGCTTAACCAAATCAAGAAGGGTGACAAAATCACTACGATTGGCGGTTTGCACGGAACGGTAGTAGAGTTGACTGACGATACGGTTATTATTCGCGTAAACGATACGACGAAGATGACGTTCGAGCGCAGCGCGGTTAATACAATCGTGAGCGCGGCTCCTACAGCAGCGGTTGACTTGGAGAAATAAGCTTATACATGTAAAGGAGTTGTCCTGCTAGGTTGCGTTAGCACCTGTCGGACAGCTCCTTTTTTAATTGGATTGTATCCGTTTGAATGGAGCTCGGAGACTGTCGTTTCATTATGGGCACTCCAGCCCTAAATCGAAGTACAAGACCTCTCTTGCAGATGTTGCGTTTGCCTGTATTTCATACAGGCTAAGCGGTCCTAATTGCCTGTAAAGTGACTTTTGAATGGAATTGATACAGCCAAAACCGGCCATTTAGCCCTCAGTAGACTTTTTCCGTCCATTTGACTGCACAAAATCCACTGAAACTCCGAAATCTTCTCGTTCCTATCCTTTTGACTGTATGAAATCCATTCAAAAAATCGAGCACATCTCTACTAGGCAGAATGAATCAACAGTCTTAATCGTCCAAGCTAATGAGGAGGGAGAGATGATATTGGTATTGGTTATTATGGGTCAAACGGATAGTAGGCAAGCTTCGGCGACTAACTGGGAGTAGTATGCGCTTATTTTCGCATATTAACGCCAATCATCCCTCCAAAAGCGCCTGCAAGCGCTGCCGCGCCAACAATAAGCGCACTGCGGAGCGTAATCGATGCATCAGATGCCAAGAAACTGATTATTAATACGATTAGACCGTATATTAGTCCTAATAAAGCTCCGTAGTACCAACCGCGCTTCTCCGTTCGTTTCCCTGTTGCGAAGCCGCCCGTCAAAGCTGATACAGCATGGACAATGAGCGCTCCCGATGGCAGATTCGCTTCCTTCATACTGGTGAAGTGCAGCAGAATCGACAAGAGCAATGCGCCAGCCGCCAGCCACAATATCGAAAAAACRATTCCCGCCGCTATCGGTGAAGAGATGACCATAGCTTTAGGACCTTGCTTGATCGAGTTCATCATTCGTTTCATCCCGCCTTTTCGTACGTATTATTAATCCTTATGGTCAAGCTTGATGGAATATTACGGCTTGTCATGTTTTATTCAAGTTGGAGGGGGCATTTGCTGTTGCCAATTATTCGTCTGTCGCCGCTCGTATGATGTCTGGAGGCTGAGGCTAGAATAGCTTTACGGACAACAACAACTGAACACAGTTGGCATAACATGTCGAGGAGGCGGATTCCAGTGGAGTTTTGGAGCCTGTTAGTCCGGACGGTTATTATTTATTTCGTTGTATTTCTCATCATGAGGTTCATGGGAAAACGCGAGATAGGCAAGTTATCGGTGCTTGATCTCGTTATTTCGGTTATGATTGCCGAGATTGCGGTCATTGTCATCGAGGATGTGGGACGGCCGATGTGGGACGGCATACTGCCGATGGTCGTGCTCATGCTTATTCAAGTGGGGAGCGCTATCGTTTCGATGAAAAATCGCAAGCTTAGGCTGCTGCTCGACGGAAAACCGAATGTCATTATCGACAAGGGTAAGATTAACAAGGATATTATGCGCAAGCAGCGCTATAACTTGGATGACCTTATGCTTCAATTGCGTGAAAATAAAATCAGCTCCGTAGCCGACGTTGAATTTGCGATCTTGGAGACGAGCGGCAAGCTGTCCGTCATTCCTAGGGAGAACACGGCTGCAGCGGATGAATTGAATGACGGCACCGACGAGGAGTCAACCGAGAGAAGTACGTCTTCTATCGCTATCGCGGAAGCGGATGAACAGAAGGTTAAGCCGGAATGGAGGAAAAACATCATTCCTCCTCATTATCGGTTCGAAATATTGCCGATACCGCTTATTATGGACGGCAAAGTGCAGGATGAAAATTTAAGCAAAATGGAAAAAACGAGATTTTGGCTCAAAAATGTGCTGCAGGAAGAAGGCGTAACCGACTTTAAGGACGTATTCTTCTGTACGATCGATCATCGCGGCAAACTATTCGTCGACACGCATAAGCGACGTCCGAACTAAGAGCAAAAGACAGCGTAGAGGCTACTCTATACGCTGTCTTTTTTTCATTATTTAAACCATCTTCGCAATAAGGGGATTCGAATCATGTCGTAACGGTCGATGAATTTCATCCAAATCATGAGCAGCAGGTAGACGATCGCGCTGGCTGCGCAAGCAATAATCAAATTGATCCATTCCGCCGAAAGCGGCTCTTGATTCATCGTAAAGCGCGCGGCGGCTCCCATGATGAACATCGCTGCAATCACTTTGACGAAGTCAAGAAGCTTCATTCGGAAGCCGATAAATCGAAGCACGCTAATCGCATGCAGCAGCGTAACGAGCACGATATTGACGTTGATCGCGATAAGCGCGCCGTAAATGCCGAACTTCGGATCGGACGCTAGCTGCACGATCAATACAAGCTTGACGGCTGCTCCAAAGAAGGTGTTGACTAGCGCCGTACCAGGCTTATCGAGCGCTTGGAGGGCAGCCTGAAGCGGTCCTTGCAAATAAATGAACAGCCCAATCGGTGCGATAAGCTGCAGCATAGGGGCAATATCTGCATTGTTGTATAGAATGCGGCAGATGGGTTCGGCAAATAATAACATGACGACTACGAAAGGCGCTCCGAAAACGAGGGACAGCCGCATCGATTGGTGAAGCCGCTTATGAATTAAAGCGCGATCCCCCTTGGCTGCAGCCTCCGACAGAGACGGGACAAGCGAGACGGAGAGCGAATAGGTGAGCGCGGTTGGCAGAAGCAGCAGCGGAATAATCATCCCTTGCAGCGCGCCGTACTGAGCGGTTGCAATACCCGTTGCAATGCCTGCTGCCGCCAAGCTCCTTGCGGTGAAGATCGATTCCAGCAAGTATGACAATGAACCGACGAGGCGGCTGCCTGTTACGGGAATCGAAAGGCTAAGCAGCCGCCGAAGCGCTGGTGTTGCCTTCGTATTCGCAGTCGATTTTTCAGCAAGACCGCTTTCCCTTTTGTCACGCATGTATCTCCATAGCAGCACGGTGAAACCGCCGATCTCCCCTACTACTGCGCCAAGCATAGCTCCAGCCGAGGCCCATTCCAATCCTCGCGGCAGCAGCAGATACGCGAAAGTGAGGGAGGCGATTATACGGATAACGGTCTCCGTAATTTGCGAGATCGCGCTTGGAAGCATATTTTGTTTGCCTTGAAAATAGCCGCGATAGACCGATGAAACGGCAATGATGAGCAGCATCGGCGTCATCGCGACGAATGTGCGGTACACACGCTCGTCAGGAAGCACATGGGTCGTAATCCAAGGGGCGAACAGCAATAGAAGGGCTGTCATGCCGATACCTAATGTTGTAACTAGCCCCATTGCAGCCTTGAATATTTGCTTCACCCGGGCGGAGTCGCCTTGGCTCTCGGCTTCGGCGATCCACTTCGCAACGGCCAGCGGAATGCCGCCTGTTATGATGGTGAGCATGACCGTTAAGAACGGATAGCTTAGTTGGTATAAGCCAACGCCTTCGGCCCCGATAATGCGAGGCAATGCGATTCGCGGCACAAATCCGAGCAAGCGATTGATGATGCCTGCCGCCAGCAGAATCATCGCTCCTTTGATAAACGTTTGCTTCGTCATAGTTCATTGCCTCTTCTCTTCCGTATAGGGATGGCCCGCTTATTTTCGGATCAATGATTAGACAGGCTGGTAGTATCATCTTTATGCGAAGCATGTCCGGTTCAATGTCAGTCATTTTTGTGAAATCGTGATTACAGGGCAGGAATATGTACAACGGGCATCGAATAATACATGTCAGTCCGCTTACAGAGGAACAGATTAGGGGAGGTGCGTCATGGCTATCGAAAGCGAAGAGCTCAGCGTAATGATCGAGGAGTTGTGCAACAGCAAGGCAGAAGAATTCAGACTGATCGGCTACGAGCATGTTACGGGCAAGGAAGTATGGGAGTGCGTAAATGCAAAGTATGTCAAGAAAGGGCAGCCTGAATTGCATCAACTCGTCAATGACATCTTATCGCTTAAGGTGACGCAGTTCATGAATTATATGACGCTCAGCGCGTTCAAAGGAACTCCATTCTAACGAAAGGAGTTCTTTTCTTTTTGACTCGTTTTTGCAGCGTCTGTATAATAGGAATATTGAGATCATAAGGAGGATTCAGACGTATGTTTGGGAAGAGAATATTTGCCTTCCTTGCGATCGTGGTGATTATGTTTGGCGTAATCGCTTGGACAAGCCCGTCGCTCGTGAAAAATGTTCGATTAGGCCTTGATTTGAAAGGCGGCTTCGAGGTTCTGTACGAGGCGGTTCCGCTTGAAGGCGGGGAAGCGGTTACACCTGAATCGCTGAAAGAGACGGCGAGAAGCCTGGAAGAACGTGCTGACGCGCTCGGTATCGCCGAGCCGGAGATTACGACTGAAGGCACGAACCGTATCCGCGTTAAGATTGCGGGAGTTACAACGGAGGAAGAAGTTAAAGAAGTGCTTGCAAAGCCGATTAACCTTACCTTCCGCGACCCTGATGGTAAAATCAGGCTGGACGGCAGCGACTTCGTTCCGGATGGCGCGGGCATCGGTTATGACGAGTTGAACCAGCCGTTCGTAACGATCAAGCTGAAGGATGCGAAGAAGTTCGAAGACCTTACAAGAGAATTGATCGGTAAAACGTTAGCGATATATCTTGACGAAGACCCATTGTCAGCACCTATGGTCAACAGTGCGATCCCAGGCGGATCTGCAACGATTACGGGCAATTACACAACAGATGAAGCGAAAGACTTGCGCGACAAAATCAATCTGGGCGCATTGCCGCTCCAGCTTAACGAAAAATATACGCAATCCGTAGGCGCGAAGCTTGGACAAGAGTCGCTTCAGGATACAGTTACAGCAGGCATTATCGGTACGGCCATTATCCTCGTGTTTCTCGTTATTTTGTTCCGGATTCCGGGCGTCGTTGCTGGTATTACGGTAATAACGTATACGTGGCTGTTAGTTGCCGTGTTTAACTTGATGAATGCGACGTTAACCTTGCCTGGTATAGCGGCCTTCGTTCTCGGAATAGGGATGGCCGTCGATGCGAATATCATTATGTACGAGCGGATCAAAGAAGAGATTCGAAGCGGCAAGAGCTTGCTGTCGTCGCTTAAAGCCGGTTCGAAAAACTCGTTCCGTACGATCATGGATGCGAACATTACGAATATTATCGCAAGCGCCGTGTTGTATTACATCGGCAACGGTGCGATTCGTGGCTTCGCGCTTACGATGATATTCAGTATTCTTGTAAGTATGCTTACGAATATTTTCTTGTCGCGTTTCCTTATTATGCTGTTAATTAGGAGCAATATGTTTACGAAACCAAGCTACTATGGCGTGAAGGAGGCTGAGATTCGTGAACTATAATACGAAGATTCGGTTCGATTTTATTAAGAATCGGAATAAGTTTTTTATATTCTCGATCGCGCTGACTGTATTGGGTATTTTATCGCTGCTCATCTTCAACCTGAACTTCGGGGTTGATTTCAAAGCGGGTACGAATATGGATATATCCGTTGGCAAGAGCACGACGCAAGCGGAAGCGAAAGCGGTAATCGAGCAGGCGGGTATTAAAGGCATTACGCCGACAGTCGGCGGTGCGGGCAACGAGCGTGTATCTGCAAGGTTCGACGAGGTGCTCTCGCAAGACAAGATTACGGAAATCAAGAAAGTGTTCACGGAGAAATACGGCGAGCACGTATCGGCGGAGGTTAACGTTGTATCGCCAGATATGGCACAAGAGCTAGGCATTAAGACGATCTGGGCGATACTGATCGCCAGCGTCGCGATTATGATTTATGTGATGATTCGTTTCGAGTGGCGCTTCGCGCTTGCGGCGAATATTGCGATCCTGTATGACGCATTCGTCGTTATCGCGCTATTCTCGATCTTCCGGCTGGAAGTCGATCTGCCGTTTATCGCGGCGGTGTTAACGACGATCGGTTACTCGATAAACGACAAAATCGTTATTTTCGACCGGATCAGGGAAAATCTTCGCTTCGGTCAATTCAAAAGCCGCGAGCAGCTTGCGGAGATGGTTAACGCGAGTATTTGGCAAACGATGGCACGGAACATTTATACGGTACTTGCCGTGTTAGTTGTAGCTCTCAGCTTGTTCATCTTCGGCAGCGAATCGATCAAACTGTTCGCGCTGGCGAAAATTATCGGTCTGACAAGCGGCGCTTATTCTTCGATCTGTATCGCAAGCCCGTTGTGGCTGATGTTCAAAGGCGATCCGAAGACGAAGAAAGCGGCCAAAGTTTCAACAACGCCATAATAAAGATACAAAGCAGCGGTTAGGTTTGCGCAAGCGAGCCTAGCCGCTCGCCTCGCTTATGAGGCTGCAGAAGGAATAAGTTAATGCTTACGAAGTAAGTTTTGCTTCGCAAAACTTTTTAGGAGGGTGCCATGTCAACCGCACAGCGATATGCACAAGCAGAGGCCGAAGGATGGTCCGGCTTATGGGGACACATGCTGCTTACAATTATAAAAGGCGTAGTCGGCTGGCTGTCGGGCAGCAAAGCGTTGCTTGCTGACGCATTCCGTTCGGCTGCCGAGGCTGCGGGAGCTTTTGCCGCGCTGTCAGGGCTGCGCGACAATCGTCTGCGTAAGGAAAATAAGAAGACGATAACGACGAATAAGCAAGTGTCCGGCTCGAGTACGGGAGCACGGATTTTAATGTCTGTTCTGCTGCTCATTATCGGTTTGGAGATTGGTATATCCGCCATCCGCGAATTAGTAGAGGGCGTTGTTGATGCGCCTCACTGGAGCGCCCTTGTGGCGATTGCTGCAGGCTGGCTTTTCAAAGAGTTGTTCTCAGCGCAGAAGGAGAGGCATTCCGGTCTATATTGCTCGCTCGCGGCCTTTATCGGCGCTGGTGCGGCAATGGCCGGTAAGGCGCTGGACATTTCTGCTCTTTATTATTTTGACCCGGCAGCGGCGCTCGTCATAGCCGTTATTGTCGTGTACAACGGCTTCCAATTGGTACAGGCAATCGCCCGGAAGGACGCCAAGCAAGAGGCTCATGAAGAAGATCCGGATGAGCTTATGCAGCTCATTCAACGGGTGGAAGGTGTTGTAACGGTTGAATCGTTGCGCGCTAGGGAACATGGACATTACGTTGTTGCTGACGTAGTCATTAGCGTTAATCCGCGTATTACCGTACTTGAAGGACAGGAAATAGCTAAGCGTGTAAAGCAACTGCTGATGAAACGATTTTTGCATCTGACTGATGTATCTATATATGTAGAGCCGTACGATCCAGGTTATCCGTACAAATCGAATCATGATCCGAATCAGGAGCAGGTGCCAACGCTGCTGCAATAATGGCTGTGAGCAGACAGCGGAAGGGGGAAGCTTTTAAAATGATCCATAGGAAGACAAGATGGGAGATCGCGCCATGGAGCGAGCAGGACGAACGCCAAGCCGGTCTTATAGCTCAGGCGCTTCGCGTACCGTCTCTTGTTGCGAGACTGCTTGTCCAGCGAGGTCATAACAGCCCCGAGGCGGCAACGCGCTTTATCAACGGAGGGGAAGAACATCTTCACGATCCGTATTTGCTTCTAGGCATGGATAAGGCGGTGGAGCGCATACGAGCTGCCGGAGCTGCCGGGGACAAAATTCGCATATACGGCGATTACGATGCCGACGGCGTCTCAAGCACATCGTTGCTTATCTATTTATTTCGTCATTTAGGCTATCATTTTGATTATTATATTCCGCATCGCGCATTGGAAGGGTACGGTATGAACCGCGCTGCAATCGCACTGGCGGCCGAGGAAGGCGTTAAGCTGATCGTTACGGTCGACACCGGCATAAGCGCTTATGAAGAGGTCGAATACGCGAAGGAGCTCGGTATAGAAGTAGTAGTAACCGATCATCACGAGGCACCCGAGCGTATTCCGAACGCGTATGCGGTCGTTAATCCGAAGCAGCAGGGCTGCGGTTATCCGTTCAAAGGGCTTGCAGGCGTCGGCGTAGCGTTCAAGCTTGCTACGGCGCTATTGGAGCGCCCGCCGCTGGAATGGACCGATATTGTCAGCTTAGGCACGATTGCGGACTTAATGCCGCTAGTCGACGAGAATCGCATCTTCGTCAAATATGGCTTGGAGCGGATTCGCTCCGATGCGGGTGTCGGCTTCCGAGCGTTGTCTGAGGCTTGCGGCATTGAGCTTGATGTCATGACATCAACGTCTGTTGCCTTCGGTATCGCGCCGCGTATCAATGCGGCAGGACGCCTCGATCATGCGAAGCGGGCCGTTGAGCTCTTAACGACGACCGATTACGATACGGCTATATTAGCTGCATCGGGTCTCGACAGTTTAAACAAGGAACGCCAGCGTATTGTAGAATCAATGGTAAAGGATGCCGAGCTACAGTGGCTTGCGAAGTGTGCAGCGGCAGAAGACTCAGGCAAACCTTCGCCATCGGTCATTGTGCTTGCAGGGGAAGGCTGGAATGTCGGCGTAATCGGCATCGTAGCTTCGAAGCTGCTTGAACGGAATTATAAACCGGTGATCATACTCGGTATCGATGAACAGACAGGTATGTGCAAAGGGTCGGCCAGATCGATAGAAGGTTATGATCTGCACGCCGCTTTGACGGAATGCGAGCAATGGCTCGATCATTATGGCGGACATCAGGCCGCCGCCGGCATGAGCCTGCATCGTGATCATTTGGAAGCCTTCGAACAGAAGTTATGCGAGCTTGCACAGGCATGGCTAACCGAAGAGGACTGGATACCGAAGACGGCAGTCGATATTGTATGCAAGCTGGATGACGCATCGTTAGAAACAGTCACGCAGCTTGCTCAGCTTGAACCTTTCGGGATGGGCAACCTTTCTCCGCGGCTGTTGTTCCAGTCGGTTGAGCTTGCAGAGAAACGAACGATAGGCAAAGAGTCGAAGCATCTAAAGCTGCTGCTTGGAAGCGGCAGAAAGCTGCTTGATGCCATTGGCTTCAGCATGGGGCCGATATCGGAAGGGTTGGATCCGGGCTGTTCGATCGATATCATTGGGGAACTATCGATCAATGAATGGAACGGCAGACGCAAGCCTCAGCTTCAACTCCAGGATCTTCATTACCAAGCCGGAGAGAGAAGGCAGCAGTTCCCTGAACGGGAGCAGTTTATTATCATATACCAACAGCTTAAGAAGCTCGGCAGCGCTCCGCTTGACGGCTTGATCGCTAAGCTTGCAAGCCAGCATAAAATGCCCCTGGAGACGATAGAGCTAATGCTCGATGTCTTCGAGGAGCTAGCTTTCATTGAACGGCGAGACGGCTTGATGAACGCGGCATTGTCTCCAAGCAAGCGGGACTTATCCACTTCAAAACGTTATACGGATGCGCGAGAAATTGCCATGTTGCAGAAAGCGTAGATTATGTTAGGATAGAACAGTGATACAAGGAATAGAAAGGGTTGACGGTTCGTGTCGAATACAGAATACAACTTTAAAGATTATATAAGGGTCATCCATGATTTCCCGCAGCCAGGCATTCGCTTCAAGGATATTACGACTTTGCTTAAGGATGGCGGCGCTTATCGCGCAGCGATTGAAGAAATGCGCAAAGCCGTTGCTGATATGAAGATCGACATCGTTGCAGGTCCTGAAGCGCGCGGCTTCGTGGTAGGAGCTCCGCTTGCGCTTGCGCTAGGCGTAGGCTTCGCCCCTATTCGCAAGAGCGGCAAGCTGCCGGGCGAGACGATTACGGCAAGCTACGACCTCGAGTACGGTAATGATCAGCTCGCTATGCATAAAGATTCGATTCAGCCGGGACAGCGCGTTCTGATTGCTGACGATTTGCTTGCGACGGGCGGAACAATTGCGACTTCAATCAACCTTATTCGTCAGCTTGGCGGAGAAGTTGTKGGAGCTGCGTTCTTGATCGAGCTTGCATACTTAACTGGACGCGAGAAGCTCGAAGGCATTGAGGTATTCTCGCTTATGACCTATAACTAACGACCAATCCGCTGCCCGCAGCGGGATCAACCGCCACTTTCGCTGCCTTATGGACGCGGGAAGGGCGGTTTTTGCCAATATTAGAGGAAATTAGCAGTGGTAGCTGTTTACGCTGAACAGTTGACGCAATGCTGTAGTTACAGGCATAATATTAGAAAACTCGGAAAATGCATGGGCGGTCCTCATCTGCGATGCTTTCGATAGAATTACCGACATTATATTCACAGCATAAATTTCATCGCGAAACGAGCTTGTGCTGCCATTACAAATGGCTTCAGCTGTTTACGCTTTAAATTTATTGGTGAGTGAACCTCCGGTATCACMATCACAGCATAAATTTCATCGCGAAACGAGCTTCCGCTGATATTCAGCTTCAGCCGTTTACGCTTGGAAAGGGAAGTTTCATGGGCATTGAGCAATTACTTGAGAAGGCATCCGCCTATATGAAAGAGCAAGACCTCATACGCATTCAGGAAGCYTATGATTTCGCGGAACAAGCCCATCACGGACAAGTTCGAAAATCGGGAGAGCCCTATATCCTTCATCCGGTTACGGTTGCAGATATCCTTGTGGATATGCAGATGGACGTGCTGTCGATTATCGCAGCGCTGCTTCATGACGTTGTAGAAGATACGACCGTTGATTTGCAGACCGTGCGCGCGAAATTTGGCGAAACCTGTGCGATGCTTGTCGACGGCCTTACGAAGCTGGAGAAAATCCGTTTCCAGTCGAAAGAAGAGCAGCAGAACGAAAATTATCGTAAAATGTTCGTCGCCATGGCGCAGGACATTCGCGTCATCTTGATTAAATTGGCGGATCGTCTTCATAATATGCGGACGCTTAAATTCCAGTCCGAGGAGGCGCAGCGGCGGATCGCTTACGAGACGCTCGAGATCTTCTGCCCAATCGCGCACCGGCTTGGTATTTCGGCGATCAAATGGGAAATGGAAGACATCGCTCTTCGTTATTTGAATCCGCAGCAATATTATCGCATCGCCAATTTGATGAAGAAGAAACGGGCTGAACGCGAGCAATTTATTGAGGACGTCATCTCAAGAATTACCGAGAAGCTCGATGAAATGGGTATTGAAGGCGATATTTCGGGCAGACCGAAGCATCTGTACAGCATTTACAAAAAAATGACCAGCCGCAATAAACAGTTCAACGAAATTTACGATTTGATGGCTATTCGGATCATCGTCGACAATATCAAGGACTGTTATGCGACGCTGGGCATCATTCATACGCTTTGGAAGCCGATGCCGGGCCGCTTCAAGGACTATATCGCTATGCCGAAGGCGAATATGTACCAATCGCTTCATACGACGGTCATCGGTCCTAACGGAGAGCCTACCGAAGTACAGATTCGAACATGGGAAATGCATCGGACGAGCGAATACGGTATCGCGGCGCATTGGGCTTACAAGGAAGGCTCGATTGTACCAGGCGGAAGCTTCGAAGATAAGATGACGTGGTTCCGTGAAATTTTGGAGCTTCAACACGAAGCGCGTGACGCATCCGAATTTATGGAATCGCTCAAAATGGACTTTTTCGCCGATTTATTATTCGTCTTTACGCCGAGCGGGGAAGTCATTGAGCTGCCTGCGGGCTCCGTTCCGCTCGACTTCGCCTACCGCATTCATACGGAAGTAGGAAACCGTACGATTGGCGCGAAAGTAAACGGAAGAATCGTACCGCTCGATCATAAGCTTAAGACTGGCGATATTGTCGAGATTCTGACCTCGAAGCATTCTTACGGACCGAGCCAGGATTGGGTGAAGATCGCTCAGTCTTCCCATGCAAGAAGCAAGATCAGGCAATGGTTCAAGAAGGAGAAGCGCGAGGAGAACGTGGCGAAGGGCCGCGATCTGCTGGAGCGTGAGCTGAAGCGCCTTGGTCTTGAGCCGTCGGCGTGGCTGAGCGAGGATAAGCTGCAGGATGCAGCCGGCAAGTTCGCATTCAATGATATTGAGGATATGATGTCGGCCATCGGCTTTGGCGGCATAACGGCAGCGCAGATCTGCACGAAGCTGACGGAGAAGATGCGCAAGGAAGCCGAAGAAGCGAATCTGATCGAGCTGACAAGCGAGCCGAAGGAGCTTAAGTCTCCGGGTGCGAAGAAACCTCGCCCTAACCACGGCGTTACCGTGAAAGGCATCGATAACCTGCTCGTTCGTTACGCACGCTGCTGCAATCCTGTTCCAGGTGACGCGATTGTCGGTTATATAACGCGCGGGCGCGGCGTATCCGTTCACCGCATGGACTGCCAGAACATCCCGTTCGGCATGGACGGCGAAGAAGCGGAACGCGTGATCGAGGTCGAGTGGGAAGAATCGACAGACGCCAATTACAGCGTTGACATCGAGATCACCGGTCATGACCGCCGAGGTCTGCTGAACGAGGTGCTGCAGGCGGTATCCGAGAGCAAGACGAATATATCCGCCGTGACAGGACGTTCGGTCAAAAACAAAATGTCGCTCATCCATATAACGGTGCTCATCCGCAACATCGATCATCTCTCATCCGTGGTCGAGCGCATTAAGCGAGTGCAGGACATCTATTCCGTTCAACGGACGATGCAATAAACGAAGGAGCGTCAGCATACATGCTTGTGTGCTGGCGTTTTACATATTGGGGGATTAGTGAAGTGAGAGTCGTCGTACAACGAAGCAAGGAAGCGAAGGTAGTTATTGATGGCGAGACTGTAGGAGCAATCGACTTTGGTCTCGTGCTGCTGGTAGGCATTACGCACGAGGATACGATTGACGATGTGAAATGGATGGCTGACAAAGTGGCAGGATTGCGTATTTTCGAGGACGAGTCGGGTAAAATGAATCTTGCCGTAACCGATATCTGCGGACAGTTGCTATCAGTATCGCAGTTCACACTGTATGGGGATTGCCGGAAGGGGCGACGTCCGAACTTTATGGCGGCAGCTAGACCCGAGCAAGCGGAGCCGCTGTATGATGCGTTCAACGCTGCGTTGCGTGAACGCGGGCTTAAGGTCGAGACTGGACGTTTCGGCGCTATGATGAATGTGGAGCTAGTTAATTCCGGGCCGGTGACGCTTATTTTGGAGAGCGGCGCTTAAATGGCGCAGGAGCGGGCAACAATAAGCATGATACGGCGGCTTGCCGAAGGCGGGCGGCTTTAAAATGCGAATTGGAGGAAGATACCGCTTATGCATCAATCACGCAAGGAACAAGGGATAGAGCGCGCGATGAGAAGGCTGCTTCATCCGGATCGACGGGAAGCGAGAGCGATGGCCGAGCTGGAAGAGGATGTGGAGGCGGCCGAGGAGTGGGCAGGATTTCCCCAGCATCCGCGGCGCGACAACCCTTAGCTTCGATGAAACAGTGAGGCTGGCTCACTAAAAGATGAGGGTAATTTCGCTGAATTACACAAATGACGATTACTTGATCGATTTAGTGAGGTAAAACTCATTACCCATGAAGCTAGGTTCACGGGAAGTAAGGTTGGCCTCACTGTTTGTACGTGAAACGCAGCAGGCGGTCGATTTGAATGAGGATGGCAGCAGTAATAGTGAGATTTGCCTCACTTCTAGATGGTTTAGACAAGGGATAGATTACAGTGGCAAAGGTTCGTCGTAAAAACGCTTACGAATTTGTAATATTACTGTAATCAATCTCTAACTTTTTCTTAACACTGCTGTCCTATAATAAACCTCGACCCCTTTTTTTAAAATATATTTTACTTTTGGACCTACAACTCGTTTGTAGGTTTTTTTCTTTGTATGGGCAGCATAGATAAGAGCCGCTTGACTTTACACGTCGCGACAGGTAAAATAAGTCCTCAGTATAACTAAATTGGATTTGTTGATGGGAAAAAGTAATTCTTCTCGTATACCCAGAGAGGGGCGCCACTTGGCTGCAAGCGTCCTTATAACGATTGAATGAACAGACCTCCCGGAGAACAGACAGTGAACCTCGTAGTGCGCAAGCTATCAAGCTTGTTCTTACGTAGAAGTAGCTGGCTGCGGCTAACGGACGTTAACCGTTTTGAAGCGAGTCACCTTCCAATAGGAAGCGGCTCGGAATGTGGGTGGTACCACGGGAGATACACTCTCGTCCCTTTCGGCGCAAGCCGTTAGGGCGGGAGTTTTTTTGTGTTCAAATGAGAAAGCAAATGACTAACAATGGCAGGGGGCTTTACGATGGCATTTCAAAAATCTCCGGGAACGCAGGATATTTTGCCGGGCGTGGTGGAGAAATGGCAGTACGCGGAGCAGAAGGCCCGCGATATTTGCCGCCGGTATAATTTTCGCGAAATAAGAACGCCGATCTTCGAATCGACGGAGCTGTTCCAGCGTGGTGTCGGCGAGACGACGGATATCGTGGAGAAAGAGATGTACACGTTCACCGATCGCGGCAACAGAAGCGTCACGCTGCGCCCGGAAGGAACGGCGGGCGTTGTCCGCTCCTACGTGGAGAATAAGCTGTATGGCGAGCCGGACGTAACGAAGCTCTATTATGTGGGGCCGATGTTCCGATACGAACGTCAGCAAGCGGGGCGTTACCGCCAGTTTCATCAATTCGGCATCGAGGCGCTCGGGTCGGTAGATCCGGCGATTGATGCAGAGGTAATTGCGCTCGGCTACACGTTCTACACCGAGGTCGGCCTGAAAGGCGTCCGCGTCGAGATCAACTCGGTCGGTACGCCAGCCGTTAGAGCGGTGTTCCGTGAGCGTCTGCTTGCTTTYCTAGAGCCGAAGCGGGAACTGCTTTGCAAGGACTGCCAGTCGCGCATGGATCGTAATCCGCTCCGCGTGCTTGACTGCAAAGTCGATCAACAGCACTTCACGGACGCGCCGTCGATTCTGGACAGCTTGGACGAGGAATGCAGCAACCACTTTGACAAAGTAAAAATGTATCTTAGCGACATGGGCATCCCGTTCGAGATTAATCACAGGCTCGTCCGCGGTCTCGATTATTACACGCATACCGCTTTCGAATACAAGGCGGAAGGCATTGGCGCGATCGATACGATCGGCGGCGGCGGCCGTTACAACGGTCTTGTCGCGGAGATCGGCGGTCCCGATCAACCGGGCGTCGGCCTCGGACTTGGACTTGAGCGGACGATCATGCTGCTTGAGCATCAGGCAACCGAGCTGCCGGCGCTGAATGAGGTGGATGTATACCTCGTAGCGTTGGGCGAAGCGTCCGAGCGCGAGGTAACGAAGCTCGTCTATCAATTGCGGCAGCGCGGCGTACGCGCGGAGCGCGATTACCTCGGCCGCAAGATGAAGGCGCAGATGAAGTCCGCTGACCGTCTGCAAGCGAAGTTTACAGCTATCCTTGGCGACGACGAGCTTGCACGCGGCGAGATTGCGCTGAAGGATATGGCCAAAGGCGAGCAGCGCCAAGTCGCGCTGGATAAGCTTGCCGAAGAGATATTGGGTTCAAGCAACAGTTAAATAGATGAACGATGGAATGAATTTATCACCCATTAGAAGAGGAGCATGAACATTATGACTATGATGTTAAAAACGCATAACTGCGGCAGCTTGACGAAAGCCGACGTAGGCCAATCGGTAATCTTGAACGGCTGGGTACAACGTCGTCGCGACCTTGGCGGCGTATTATTTATCGATCTTCGCGACCGTACGGGTATCGTTCAAACGGTATTCAACCCTGATTTCTCCGGTGACGCGCTCGCTATTGCCGACCGTGCCCGCAACGAATTCGTACTTGCCGTAGAAGGCAAAGTCGTAGAACGCGATCCAGAAACGTACAACGCGAACCTGGCAACAGGCGAGATTGAGATCCGCGTAACGAAAATCGAAGTATTGAACGCAGCCAAGACTCCTCCGTTCCCAATCGAGGATGGCGTTGAAGTAGACGAATCGCTTCGTCTGAAATACCGTTACCTGGACCTGCGTCGTCCGGAAATGCAAAAAACATTGCTGCTTCGCTCGAAATCGGCTAAGATTTTCCGCGATTTCCTTGACGGCGAAGGCTTCATCGACATTGAAACGCCAATCCTGACGAAGAGCACGCCGGAAGGCGCTCGCGATTACTTGGTGCCAAGCCGCGTGCATGAAGGCGAGTTTTTCGCGCTACCGCAATCGCCGCAAATTTTCAAGCAATTGCTGATGGTCGGCGGCATTGAGCGCTACTACCAAATCGCACGCTGCTTCCGAGATGAGGATCTTCGCGCTGACCGTCAACCGGAATTCACGCAAGTCGACATCGAGACATCGTTCCTGTCGCAGGATCAATTGCTAGCTCTTATGGAACAGCTTGCTGCTAAGCTGCTTCGCGAGACGATTGGCGTCGAGCTGGCGCTTCCGTTCCAACGCATCACTTACGCGGACGCGATGAACAAATACGGCTCCGACAAGCCTGATCTTCGTTTCGGCCTGGAAATTCAAGACATTACGGACATCGTATCGACGAGCGAAGTGAAAGTGTTCGCAAGCGTTGCTGCTGGCGGCGGCGTTGTCAAAGCTTTGAACGCGAAAGGCTGCGCGAGCTGGAGCCGCAAGGAGCTAGACGACCTGCAACCGTTCGCGGCACGCTACGGCGGCAAAGGTCTTGCTTGGATCACGGTGAAGGACGGCGAGTGGCGCGGTCCGATCGTGAAGTTCTTGAAGCCTGAAGAAATCGCGGCTTTGACAGAGCGTCTTCAAGTCGAAGAAGGAGACTTGCTTACCTTCTCCGCCGACAAGAAAAAAGTCGTTGCCGACGTGCTTGGCAACCTGCGCCTGAAGCTAGGCCGCGACCTCGGTCTGATCGACGAGTCGCAATTCAAATTCGCATGGGTCGTTGACTTCCCGCTGCTTGGCTATGATGAGGAAGCGAAACGTTATGTTGCAGAACATCACCCGTTCACGCGTCCGAACGAAGATGACCTTCATTTCTTCGATACCGATCCAGGACAAATCCGCGCGCAAGCGTATGACCTTGTTCTGAACGGCTACGAAGTAGGCGGCGGTTCGATGCGTATCTACAAACGCGAAGTACAAGAGCAAATGTTCAAAGCGCTTGGTTTCACAATGGAAGAAGCGCAAGAGAAATTCGGCTTCTTGCTTGATGCTTTCGAGTACGGAACGCCTCCGCACGGCGGCATCGCCTTCGGCTTCGACCGTCTCATCATGCTGCTTGCCGGACGCACGAACCTGCGTGAAACGATTGCCTTCCCTAAGACGGCAAGCGCAACGGATCTGCTCTGCGATGCGCCTTCCGAGGTGGAATTGTCGCAGCTTGAGCAGCTTCATATCCGTACCGTGCTTAAGCCTAAGCCGGTTGCGGCAGCTGCCGGAGCGGCCAAGGAACAAGGCGAATAATAGACGAAGATTAGCAAAGGAGGCGGCAGCTGAATGCTTCATCAATTTTCACGTACGGAGCTGGCTATAGGGCCTGAAGGACTCGAGCTGATGAAGGGGAGCACGGTTGCCGTGCTCGGCATCGGCGGCGTCGGCTCGATCGCGGCGGAGGCGCTGGCTCGTACCGGCGTCGGCCGCATTATTCTGATCGACAAGGACGTTGTCGATATTACGAATATTAATCGGCAGATTCATGCGCTGACGACGACGGTCGGAGAGCCGAAGGCCGATCTGATGCGCGACCGCATTAAGCTTATTAATCCGGAATGCGAGGCGATCTCGCTGCGGATGTTTTATACGGAAGAGACATATGAGCAGCTGTTTGCTTATCCGCTCGATTACGTGGTTGACGCTTCGGATACGATTTCGTACAAAATCCACTTGATCAAGCAATGCCTGGAACGGAAGATTCCGATCATCTCCAGCATGGGCGCTGCGAACAAAATGGATCCGACGAAGTTCCAAGTCGTCGACATCTCCAAGACGCATACCGATCCGATAGCGCGCGTCGTTCGCACGAAGCTGCGCAAGGACGGCATCAAGAAGGGCGTTAAGGTCGTATTCTCGTCCGAGCTGCCGAATAAGCCTCGTGAAGATGTTACGCAGCGAATCGTGCCGGAGAACGCGCCGGAAATTCGCAAAGCGCAGCAGCCGCCGGCAAGCAACGCTTTCGTTCCGCCAGTCGCGGGACTTATTATGGTGAGCGTTGTGGTCAAGGATATGTTGGAGGCCGGAGGCATCAAGGTATGAATGCGGAGCTCGTCAAGAAGCTGCGCTTAAGCGCCGAGATGGCAGTGCTCGTCATTCAGCCGCCCGATAGCAGCTATTTGACGGAGCTTGGCTTATCCGAGCTGGCTGTGGAGGCTGAGGCAGGCGAAGGGCATTACGATTACGTACTGCTGTTCGCCAGATCACTTGCCGATCTGGAGGCCAAGGGTCCGGCCGCGATTCGCTCGCTTAAGGAAGACGGCATGCTTTGGATCGCTTATCCAAAGGGGACGTCCATGATTAAGACCGATCTGAATCGGGATACGGGCTGGAAGCTCATGCAGACGATGGGGATGGAAGGCGTGGCGATGATCTCGATGGACGATACGTGGTCCGTCATGCGCTATCGCTCCGCATCTGCTGTCAAGAAGAAGCCGGCGAGCTTGAAGAAGGCTGCTTCCGCATCCGTGGCAGCGGTACAATCCTCCTCTGTCGCGGCGGAGACAGTAATCCCTGAGGATGTAGTCGCAGCGTTCGGCCAGTCGCCGGCAGCCCAGCAGTTCTTCGGAACGCTGACCGCTGCTATGCGCCGCGATTACGTTAACTGGGTAACAGAAGCGAAGCGCGAGGATACGCGTACGAAGCGGATTGCGTCGATGGTCGAGAAGTTAGAGCACGGCCTGAAGCGTCCGACGGACAAGCTATAAATTGGGAAAGGACCATGACTTGAGCGGCTTAGCGCCGCTTCGGTCATGGTCCTTTTTTTTTTGTTGGGCTGTTACATGACAAACATCCACCTCTGTAACGGCATATGTGCTCATTGATGAGGCAATAAATATAACTGCAAAATACGGAATAGACTGTTGACCGCAACGCTGGCGAACAAATGTGCTTGTATGCTATGATCGAGTTAACAGATTAACAGGTGGAGAAGGTAGAGGGACAGCATGGACTTATTTTCATACCAAGAGGAAGAAGCGCCGAGGGCAAGGCTGCTGGCTGATCGAATGCGTCCGCAGACGCTGGATGAATATATTGGACAAGAGCATATTGTGGGAACGGGCAAGCTGCTTCGCAGGGCGATAGAGGGCGACCAAGTGTCATCGATCCTTTTATACGGTCCGCCGGGATGCGGCAAGACGACGCTGGCTCATATTATATCGCTGAAGACGGCAGGAGATTTCGTTAAGCTGAACGCGGTCGATGCGTCGGTGAAGGATGTGCGGGAGGTTATCGACCGTGCCCGCGTGAGCAAATCGATGTACGGCAAGAAGACGATCCTGTTTCTGGACGAGGTCCATCGGTTCAATACATCGCGTCAGGATGCGCTGCTGCCTGCTGTGGAGCAGGGCATTATTATTTTCATAGGGGCGACGACGGAAAATCCGTTCCATCATGTGAACGGCGCTTTGCTGTCGCGCTCAACGCTGTTTCAATTGGAGCCGCTGGGCGAGGAGCATGCGTACGAGGCGATGCGCCGGGCGCTCGTGGATCGCGAGCGCGGCCTCGGCTTCATGACGCTGCATGCCGACGAGGAGGCGCTGCAGCATATCGCGTCGATGGCCGGCGGCGATATTCGCCGAGCGCTCAATGCGCTTGAGCTGGCGGCGGTGACGACGCCTTCCGAGCCCGACGGCTCGGTGCGCATTACGCTGGAGGTTGCGCAGGAGTCGGTACGCAAGCCGTCCATTCGTGCCGACATGTCCACGCAGTATGACGTACTGTCGGCGTTTCACAAGAGCGTGCGAGGTTCTAGCGACGCCGCGCTGTTCTGGTTCTTGTACGCGGTAGAGAAGCTGGGCATGGACCCGATGACGTTCATTCGGCGGCTTATCGTCGCGTGCAGCGAAGACATTGGACTTGCCAACCCGCAGGCGATGATCCAGGCAGTGACGGCGATGGACGCCTATCACAAGATCGGCTGGCCGGAGGCGAAGTACAATATCTCGCAGGCGATTCTATTCGCGGTCGAGAGTCCGAAATCGAACGCCACAGCGATCGCCATCGGCAATGCAACGGCAGCGATCGAACGGGCGGGAAATGCCGAAGTGCCGCTGCATCTGCGCGATACGCATTATAAGGGCGCACAGCAGCTCGGGCATGAAGKGTACAAGTATCCGCATGATTACCCGAACCATTACGTGAAGCAGCAGTATTTGCCCGACGTTTTGCACGGAGCTGCTTTCTATAAAGCTACAGACCAAGGCACGGAAAACAAAATACAACAAAACCAGAATCATCGAAAATCGTCGCAATAAAATTTTGGAAATTTCGATTGACGCTGGAAATGTTATATGATACCATTTAAAGCATACTAATCCACTAGGAATAAACGGTATACCGGTTAACCGGAGACCCTATCTAATCAGATAGCGCGTCTTCGGTTTTTTTATTTTATTATCGCAATAGAACGAGGAGGCAGACCAATGAGCAAGGCAAACAGGCAAATCAAGCTAGGCGCTTTCTTAATGACGCCCGGCCATCATGTAGCGGCGTGGAGATATCCGGATACGGAAGCTTCGGAAGTGTTGAATTTCAAGTTTTACAAAAAGCTGGCCCAAATCGCGGAGCAAGGCAAATTCGACTTGTTATTTCTCGCTGACGGTTATGCGGTATCTGAAACGTATCCAGAAGCGGTTACTCAGACGGTTACGGTGCGGCCGGAACCGATTACGCTGTTGTCCGCGTTATCCTCGGTAACCGAGCATGTCGGACTTGTCGGGACGGTATCAACCACATACAATGAGCCGTTTCACGTAGCCCGCAAATTCGCTTCGCTCGATCATCTTAGCGATGGCCGGGCAGCCTGGAATGTGGTTACCTCGGGAAATCCAGCCGAAGCGAAAAACTTCAACAAGGATGACCATTTGCTCCATTCGCTTCGTTACGAGCGCGCGCAAGAGTTTCTTGATGTGGTGAAGGGCTTGTGGGACAGCTGGGAAGACGATGCTTTCGTCTATGACAAGGATAACGCGGTATTCGCCGATAGAAGCAAGCTGCATACGCTTCACCATAAAGGGGAGTGGTTCTCCGTTCGCGGTCCGCTCAACGTGGCCAGACCCGTACAAGGGTATCCGGTCATTGTGCAAGCAGGCGCTTCCGAGCCAGGCAAGGAGATTGCGGCAAGAACGGCAGAGGTTATCTTTACCGCCTGGCAAACGCTAGAAGAGGCGCAAGCATTCTATTCGGATGTGAAGGGACGGTTACGCAAATACGGTCGTTCGCCGGATGAACTGCTCATCATGCCGGGGGTATTCCCGATCATTGGACGTACGGAAGAAGAAGCGAAAGAGAAGAAAGCCCAATTGGAGCAACTGATTCCTTTGGAGGCCGGGGTAAGCTTGCTCTCCAATCTGATTAGCGTGGATCTAAGCCCGTATCCTGTTGACGGCCCGTTGCCGGATCTTCCCGAGCTCGAGCAAATTAACGGGGGGAAAAGCCGCTTCACGCTGCTGAAGGATTTGGCGGAACGAGAGGGCTTAACGATTCGGCAATTGTATCAACGAATCGCGGGAGCTAGAGGACATCGCGAGATTCTTGGCACGCCTGTCCAGATTGCCGATCAATTGGAGGAATGGTTCGTTAACGGCGCTGCAGACGGCTTTAATGTTATGCCTCCTTATTTGCCGGGCGGCTTAGAGGATTTCACCCGGCTCGTTGTACCTGAGCTGCAGCGCAGAGGGTTATTCCGTACCGAATACGAAGGAACGACGTTAAGGGGCAATTTAGGACTCAAAAGACCTCCGCACCCCGCTGTTGTTCAATCATCATTCGAGAGCACAATCGAAACCGACCGGTCAACCGGAGGTCTTGTCTCCCCTAATAAGGCAGATGAGGCCTCTTTTCATTCCGTGAAGAGGTAGGAGGAGAAAGATGACCATGAACAAAAGTCAGGAGACAATCGCAACGACAAGCCGGCGTTCCATTCGACTGGATGAGAAGCTCATCGGCGCTGCAGAGGAGCATACAGCCTATGGCCGTGAATGGACGAAAGTCGCGCATGTAACGGACAATGCGGAGCATCCGCTTAGGGAGCAGGCCTACCTGCTGCCGAGTTCACTGGATGATCTGAGGCGCAAGAGAACCGGATATTACAGCTTATCCGATGGCGGTTCGGTATTCGGAAACGGTTGGGCTGATTACGCGCATTCCTTGCTTGCGGGGTGGTACGGACATGTATCCTTGCTATCTTCTGTGAATCCGCCAGCAGCTAAAGGACGATTGGCGGCTCTGTTCCAGCAAAGCTTAAAGCAGCGGGCGATTATTACGACTTCATTCCAGCCAATAGTTAGAAAAAACGCGGATCTGCCGATTGTTCAGTATACGAAGGAAGGTATAACTTTGCATGGCGAGCAGACCTTTGACTCCGATACGTTGTTCGCGGACGAATTACTGGTGTTCATTCGTGAACAAGGGGAAGCAGCGCCTGCTTCGGCGGTTCTTATTCCCGTTCAATCTGCCGGATTAGAACTCAGACCGTATGGAGCCCAGGCAGAGAGCCTGAACGCAGGTGTTCAGGTGTCGTACGAACATGTAGTGATACCGAGGGAGAGAATATTGCACGATAACGATGCTCCGGAGCTTCGCAGTCTGCTAGGTCATCACCATGTCAAAGCGATCGCCGACTACCAATGGGTATCGAGACAGCTTGATGCGCTGGAGCTTGTTACGGGCACGGCATTCGCTCTGGCGGAGCTGACAGGCGAGGTCAAGGAGCTGCATATTCAAGGCGACCTAGGCGAGGTTATTCAAAATGTGGAGACGTTAAAGGCGCTGATCCATGCTGCGGAGATCGGGGCGGATGCCGGCTTAACCGGAATCGTTCTGCCTTCGAGTGTTCCGCTGGAAGCAGCTCGCAAAGCAGGCGGCCTCTATTATGCTCATGCCGTGCAAGTGTTGCAACGGATAGGAGCCGGCATATTTGTGCGTGACCAGCATCTCTTGCGGCAAAGGAAAGAGGGGGAGAAGCCAACGATCCTCCAGCTGGGTTGGCGGCTCTCGGGAAGCGCGGAGGCTGCTAAGCGCAAGCTGCATGAGTTGCATGCGTTTGGAGATCCGATTGTGCAGTCGTCAGAGTTGTTCAGACAATATCCCGTACAGGTGCTGCGTGAAAGATATAAGCAATTCTGGCAAGGCATTGATACAAGGTCGAAAGCAAATCCAAAGGAGGCTCAGCTATGACGGTAAAGATAGCGGCGAGAAAGGTTGGCATGCAGTTTAAAGCATTGAATGAGGCTGGCAAGAAAGACAGTATATCGGTGCTCGACGACTTCGATCTAGACGTCAAAGAAGGAGAATTTCTTGCTATACTCGGGCCGAGCGGCTGCGGCAAGTCGACTTTCTTGAATATATTGGCGGGGCTATCCCGCCAAACGGAAGGAGATATCGAGGTTGACGGCAAGCCGATCAACGGAGTCGACAAGAAGCACGGCGTCGTGTTCCAAGGGTATGCGCTGTTTCCATGGCGCACGGTGCTTCAGAACGTCGAGGTAGGCCTGCAAATTCGAGGGGTTCGAGCGAAGGAGCGGAAGGAAATCGCGCGTGAATATATCCAGCTTGTCGGCTTGCAAGCGTTCGAGAACCGTTATCCGCATGAGCTGTCCGGCGGCATGAAGCAGCGTGTAGCGATTGCCCGTTCGCTAGCCTACGAGCCGGATGTGCTGCTCATGGATGAGCCTTTCGCTGCGCTTGACGCGCAAACGAGGGAAATCCTTCAGTCGGAGCTGCTGCGTATTTGGGATTCGAAGAAAAAAACGATCGTGTTCATCACGCACAGTCTGGACGAGGCGATCTTCTTGGCCGATCGGGTCGCGGTCATGACGGCAAGACCCGGCAAAATTAAAGAGTTGATCGACATTCCGCTGGAGCGACCGCGACCGGCCGATATTCGCAATTCCGAGGCGTTCGTCAAGCTGCGCCAAAGAGCGTGGGAGATCTTGAAGGATGAAGTAGATAAATCCGATTCATTGGGTCAACTTGGAGTTAAGCCGGCGCCTGCACACACCGTTGTAGCAATAGCAGGAGCACATGGGGGAGGACAGCCGTACCAGGTTGCCGCTGAATTATTGCCCGAGAAGGCAGCGAACCATGGCTAAGACGGATGAAGGATGTGAGTGCTTATGACGTCAACGGCAGGAAGCCGCTATATACAAAGATTGAATGACGGAAGAAGAGTATGGCTGAACGGAAATATCGTACCGGATATAAGGTCGTCCCCCGCCTTTCGGGGGACGATTGAATCGGTGGCAGCCATTATGGATCTGCAAGACGACCCGTCTGTAGAGCAACAGTTAACGTTCATTGCCGAGACCGGGGCTAGAGCGAATCTTGCCTTCCTCATACCGGAGCAGAAGGAGGATTTATTTCGTCGCAGCCATTCCTTCAAGCTATGGTCGGATGCTACATTCGGCGTTATGAGCCGCGTCGGCGGATTTTATCGCTCGCAGTTGACCGGTTGGCATATTGCCAAAGGACTGATCCGCGATGAGCAACCGCAATTTGCCCAAAAAATATCCGATTACTTCGCTTACGTAAGAGATAATGACTTGCTTCTTACAGCGGCGGGTCATGATCCGCAGATCGATAGGACGAAGCTTGCGTCGGAATTAGGCGATCTGTACACTGCGGTTCGCATCGTGCGTGAGACGGAAGACGGAATCATCGTAAGGGGCGCGAAGATGATTGCTACAGGCGGACCTTATATGGATGAAATCATGGTCTCTCCTCATAGCAAAAAAACAGGCGACGAGCAGCAATATGCCGTCATGTTCGCCATTCCTGTCAATCAAGAGGGTGTTCATCTTATTTGTCGGGAATCGTTTGCCTCGGAACGAGATGAATGGGAGGATCATCCGCTCAGCGCGCATTACGATGAGATGGATGCCGTGCTCGTATTCGAAGATGCGCTGATACCTTGGGAACGGGTGTTCATTAAGGAAGATCCTGAAGCGATCTGGAAAATCCGCTCCGATCGAACGGTATCTTCGCTCAGCCTGCACGAGAACATCGTTCGTTTGGTAAGCAAGCTGGAATTTACGGCAACGGTCGGCAACGAGCTTGCTGAATCGATAGGCATTACGAGATTCGCGCATGTTCAGGATAAGCTGGCCGAGCTTTTCTTCCAGCTGGAGTCGATCAGATCTCTTCTCTTATCCGCCGAGCATCATGCGATCTATAGCCCGCATGGCGTATGGGAGCCCGCGCTTCAGCCGATCTTGACGGCCAAAAACTTAGGCAATCGTTATTATCCGAGAGCGCTGGAAATCCTTCAGCAGCTATCGGGCGCCGGGATGCTGCAAGTGCCGTCTACCATTGCCGAGCTGAGAGGCCCGCTTGGCACCCAGTTACAAACCTATTACCGGGGGGCGGACCGTGGAGCGGAAGAGCGAGTCAGACTGCTTAAGCTGGCTTGGGAGCTGGTAGGCAGCCAGCTGGGCGCCAGGCATGAGCTGTATGAACGCTTCTATGCGGGCGATCCCGTACGTACATACGCAGGCCAGTATACCGAGTACGACAAACAAGCGCTGCTCGATAAGGCTTTGCGCATATCCGTATGATCCCCGTCATTCGGCATCGTTTGTTCCGTATCGCGGTCGGGTTTACGCTGCTGCTAATGGCGCTTCTCGCATTCCCTTATGCGTCTGTATCCGCACATTCGTCATTGACGAGAGCAATACCGGCACCGGATAGCCGACTGGAAGCTTCGCCTCCGGAAGTTACGCTATCGTTTAACGAAAGAATTGAGAATACAGGCTTTGAGGTAAAGGTATATAACCGTCAAGGACTACCGGTTACGGAATCCGAGGCGGTCATAGATAAGAATCGAAAAACGTTGACTTTAGCGCTCCCGCGGCTGGAGGGCGGAGGTTATACCGTCACTTACCGTCTCCTGTCGGCAGACGGTCATCCGATCAAAGCATCGTATGTATTCACGGTAGGAGCAATGACGGACGCCAATATCGGCTATTCCTCGGCTGCGCGTCTTCATGAAGAGCATGATATCGGGAAAAATGCAGGTTATTGGGTCATAAGAGCTTTCTATTATCTCGCTTTGCTTGCCGCGACTGGCTGGGCTGGCTTGCAGCTATACGCCAAAGGGCTCGTCGATGAGAATCGTCGGAAATATATGCAGTGGCAAAAGCTTCTGCTAACGGTACTGTTGCTGGCGTACGGGCTCCTTGCTTGGAGCGATTACCGCAATTTGGCGGAAGAATTCGAAGCGTCTGACCTCACTGCTATACTGACCCGTACATCGATTGGTATTTCTTACATGCTTTCCTTGGTTATCGCCGTCGCTGGATATTTCATATTAGGCAGGCGGAAAGGCGTCGATGCGGGTTGGGTGCTGTTGCTTATCGCTGCTAAAGGCTTGAATGGCCATGCTATGGGATTTGCAATTCCGATCGTGACATTCGCGCTAGATGTAGCGCATTTGGTTGCGGCGAGTCTATGGGCAGGTGTTCTGCTTGCATTCGTAGCGTTCGGAACAAGAAAGAGAAGCAGCAATGCCGAATCGTACTATCCCGTGCTCTCGYAAACAGCTCTTATAGCAATCGCTCTGCTTGTCGTCAGCGGCCTGACCACTGCAATCTTGTATACGGACGGCTTCAAGCATCTGCTCGATACTTGGTGGGGAAGGTTGATGCTTGGCAAAGCCGGGCTTGTGCTGCTCGTGATTGCAACAGGCGGACTCATTCGCTCGCAAATCAGAAAGCGAAGGCGAAGCCGATTGTTTGCGTGGTTGGGCGTGGATCTCGTATTGTTCGTGGCCATCATCGCAATAACCGGCATATTCACGTACCTGAATCCGCTCGCCGCGACAGGGCCGCTATTCTGGCATGAGAACGTGAAGGGCGTACATATTGCCGTCATTATTACGCCTAACGAGCCGGGATCTGTCAATCAATTCAATGTTTCCGTTGGCGGTCAAGCCGCAGGAGGCAGCGAAAAAGAGCTTAGAAAGGTAACGCTGCGGCTGCATTACGAGGATAATCCGGATATTGCGCCGGTCGATGTCGCATTGAAAGAGGTCCGAACGAATGGAAGCCCGTTAAGTCTTTACGACTTTAATTACAGCGTAGAAGGGAACTATCTCTTGTTTCCCGGCAAATGGAAGCTTGAGGTGCGCGTTCTGAACGCGGACGCGGATGAATTCGCGACCGAGAAAGTGTTCTATAGCGAAGCAAGATAGGAAACCYGGTCAGCAATAAACAGGAGGAGAGGGAGAGGTTATGAGAAGAGTATTACCGATAGCGATTATCGCCGCACTGTGGCTGACGCTATTCGCCGGAACGGCTTCGGCGCATGTAACGGTATCTCCTGCGGAAACGACGCAGGGGTCGTATGAGGTGTTTACGGTAAGAGTTCCGACGGAGAAGGAGTCGTCGACGACGAAAGTGGAGGTGTTATTCCCGGACAGCGTATCGATAAGCCGCGTACAGCCGCAAGCAGGGTGGAGCTACCGATTCGATACGAATGCGGACGGTAATCATACGGCGATCGTATGGACGACGGAAGGAGAAGGTCTGAAGGACGGCGAGTTCGGTGAATTCAAGCTCCAGGGCAAGGTGTCGGATGATGCGAAGGAGCTTGTCTGGAAAGCGTTCCAGACGTATGCGGACGGTTCGGTAGTGGAATGGATCGGAGGCGCAGAGGCGGATACTCCTGCTTCGGTTACAAAGGTGCTTCCCGGAACAGGCAGCGACGGCCACCATGCTGCAGGCGCGGGGCATGTTCTAGCCAGCTCGCCGCCCAATTCGGGTTATGAAGGTTGGCTAAGCTCATCCGCTTTCTATGTCGCGCTTGCGGCGCTGGCYGCTGGAGTTATCGCCTTGTCTTTGACGCTGCGTAGAAGAAAAGGAATTGCTTAACGAAAGTTACTATTTTCATATGAGGAGCGTAAAAAAATGATAATCGACAAATTAGCAAAAAAGGGACATTTAACAAAGCTGGCCGCCATCATCGTGCTGGCACTTTCGATTAGCGCATGCGGCAATGCCGGTAATAAAGAAGGAAATTCCACTACAACTGGCAATAGCGGGGCCGCGTCGGACAATAAAGAGATCGTAGAATTCAAATATCCTGACAACCCGGGCTTTGATCTCGTTTACTTGGCAGATGAGCTTGGTTATTTCGACGGAACGACAACCAAACCAAAGTATGTCGGCAAAATAGCCGCACCGCAAATTATTCCATTGGTCGGCACGGGCGACATCGATTTTGGCTCCCGAATGGTGCCGCTTGTCATATCGGCAATTGCTAGCGGCGCCGACATTAAAGTCGTCTCCGCAGGGGGCAAGACGCTTCAAGAAGCACCTCATATGAAGTATTTCGTAAGGGACGACGGCAGCATTAAAACGCCTAAAGATTTGGAAGGCAAGACGATTGGATTCAATAGCTTCGGAGCTTGCGCGGAATTTGTATCGAAGAAATGGTTCAAGGAGCAGGGAGTCGACATTAGTAAAATCGAGTTCCTCGTCGTACCTGACGATAAGCAGGAGCAGACGCTGGAGCAAGGCGGAATCGATCTTGCCATTATCCATGCGCCGTTCTCGGGCAAAGCGGAATACAATGAGAAGCTGGTCAAATTATGGAGCGACTACGATCTTGACGGCGGGTTAGGCGGAATGGCCCCGTACAGCGTAAACGGCAAATTCGCGAAGGAGCATCCGCAAGCGGTTAAGGATTTTGTATCGGCAATTGCCAAAACCGCGAATTGGGTCAATGAAAATCCAGATGAAGCAAAAGGAATTATTGCGAAGCGGCTCGGCGTAGATGTGAAATATATCGATCGCTTTGCATATGTGGATGACCTGGTTGTAACGGAGGATCCGATTCAATACTATATCGATATTTTGGAAGAATACGACAAAATTCCGAAGGGCAAGATTACGGTCAAGGACGTATATACGAATGAATTCAATGAATTCGCCGGGAAGACGGCTGCTATAACGGACACCGACAAAGAGAGCGGCAGCGATGCTACTACGTAACGGTATCTTTGTTCTTATAAATCCAACTAAACCAATGAAAGGAGTATAGTATGAAGTTGAACACTAAATGGCTTTCAAAAACGATCGATCGCAGTTTGGCGATTCTATTGTTCTTCGTCGTGTGGGAGCTGCTGCCTCGTCTCGGCATTGTTAACCCGGCCTACTTAAGCCCGCCGTCCGATGTTGTCATCTCCATTGGGAAGCTCATCTCGAACGGAGAGCTTTGGACGCATGTCTCGGCAAGCTTGCGCAGGTCGTTATCCGGCTTGCTGCTCGCGATTGCATCCGGTACGCTGCTCGGTTTGCTGCTGGGCTGGTTCAAGCGCTTCGAAACGATTCTGGATCCGTTGCTGCAGTTGGCAAGGCAGGTATCGGCATTCGCCTTGTTCCCTGTATTCATTCTATTTCTCGGTATCGGCGAATCATCCAAAACGGCTATCATTTTTTGGGCATCGTTCTGGCCGATTCTGCTCAATACCGTGAGCGGCGTCAAGCATGTCGAGAAGCTGCTTATCGATTCGGCAAAGTCTATGGGCGGCTCGCAGCTGTTCATTTTCTTCCGGGTTATTTTGCCGGCGGCCGCTCCCAGTATTTTTACGGGCATTCGCTTAGGCGGGGCTTATTGTATCACGGCATTGGTAGCTGCTGAAATGATCGGCTCCTCGGCAGGACTTGGCTTCTATATTCTCAACTCGCAGGAAATATTCCAAATTCCAGATATGTACGCAGGCATTATTTTGCTTGCGGTAGTAGGTCTGCTGCTCAATTATGTGCTTGCCTTGATCGAGGCGCGGTTCACACGCTGGCGGAAAGGTCTGGCGAACAATGCCTAGCTATAGGAGGCAGTCGGTATGAATAGGTTGCAGGGCGGCATAGCTTGGTTACTCCTGCTGGCGGCTTTGTCGCTGCTGATAGGCTGTACTCGGCAGCAATTTGCCGCCGGGCCATCTGCTGAGCAAACGATCCGGTTGCCTGTCGAAGCAGGCAAGCTGAAATTTGGTTACAGCGGCAACAGCATCTTCATCGGACTTAAGGAGCAAGGCAAGCTTGAGGCTAAGCTTGCTTTGCAATCGATTGTTCTGGAATGGACGTCGTATGATGACGATGCGGCATTGTATGAAGCGATTGAGGCGGGGCGTGTCGATATCGGCTCGGTAGGCGATGCGACTCCCGCTTTCTTGTATAGGGAAGGTTCGTCTGTTGTTTATTTGGCTGCCGAGCCAGCGAATCCGACCGCTTATGCCGTTGCGGTGCCGCTGGATTCCGACATCTATTCGGCGGATGATCTGAAGGGAAAGAAGATAGGCTACACTTCTTATTCGAATGAGCACTTGCTGCTGCTTCAAGTCCTTGCGAGCGTACAGCTGAAGCAGAAGGATGTGAAGTCCGTAGAGCTCAGTCCAGCAGAAGTAGAACCCTCCTTCGCGGATGGGAAGGCGGACGCTTGGGTGATCGGCGAGCCTGAACGGAGCGAGATCGAAGCTCTTGGCTTGCGAGTCATCGCAGATGGCTCAGCTTCGGCGGCGAAGCGCGATATCTTAGTGTCTACACAAGAGAGCATGGAGGGAAGAGAGGCGTTATTCGAGCTCGTATTAGCGGAAATCGGAGTTTACGAGGAATGGGTGACAAGCAACGTTCACGATGCAGCCGAGCTGCTTACGACTCATACGAGCATCGAACATATTAGTTGGCTAGGTGCGTTCAGCCGCAAAGCTTACGGTACAGCACCCCTGCTGGAGAGTATCGCCAAGGATGAACAGCTTGTCATAGACACGGTCGCTTCGCTAGGYGGGAGAAAGAAAGAGTTCGGCGTTGATGAATTATTAAAATGAAAAGGCAGATCCCGTGTTGGCAATTATGCTGCCAGTGGGAACTGCCTTTTTTAAAATATAAGAAAGTATAAAATGAGATGCTTATACTTTTCTTATATTTCTCCGGAATGAAACGCGCCTCGCCGCCAGAGGACGGCGTTAGCCGTTTCACCTTGGAGTTTAAACAATCGAGAACATGAGGCCAAAATATCCGAACGCCGCTACGAGAAGCCCCATCAGAAATGCGGGCATCAGGCGGTTCGCGCGATACATCCAAATGAGTCCGCCTGCCATTAGCAGAGCGGCTGCAAACATCAGAATGCTCTCGAGGCCGGGCTTGAATGCAATCGAAATGTCCGGACTAAAGCTGCCTTGATACAAGCCGGTGAACAATGGCGACGGCGACACGGACTGCAGCGTTTCCTTCACCGTATGCGGCGGGGCTTGTTGACCTAGAACAGCGGTTGCAATCAGTACGAGAAGCGCTACGATACTTTCTGCCTTCAGCCATCTTCGCGGATTGAATGCTGCATCGCGTGCGGCAACCTTCTTGTATACGAACCCGTTCGTGAAGGCGAAGAGGAGTAGCGGCAGTATGAGCAAGTGCTTAATAAGAAGCATCTGGCCGTAGGGGAGCATCCAAGCGTTCACATATTCAGGCGTTGTGAATGTCATCAACATAATGCCTGCGCCGATCGCAACGAGGACGGCGCCGATCGCAACAGGCGAGAACCAGCCGAGGAACGCCTTCCAGTTGTCATTGTTGACCGAGAACCAGCTTACGACGAACAATATGCCGATCCATATGCTGACTGCCAAGAAGTGCGCCGAATGGACGACGAGCCCTTTGAACCCGTACAACGATGAGGCATGCCCTGCATATCCGAGCCAAACGATAAGCAGCAGGGTGATGAACAAAGCGACCTTCGGCATATGCTTGTCTGTGTTGAACGCTTTGATGCCGAGCAGACAGAGCAGACCGGCTGAGCCGACAACGGTCCAAATCCACGCCTTGCCGATGTTAAAGTCGAGCAAAATACTTTTCAAAATAGAGCCGTAAGACATATCGAAGTCCCGAACATATATGACGGCGTTATTATGTATAGGAACATAGGAGAGCAAAGGGATAGCGATGGTGCATACAACGAGCAGCCAGTTCGGTACTCGGACATCAGGCCTTCTCTGCTCCGGAATAATCCGGAGCAGGAAGCCGCCTGTCAATAGCGCAAAGCAAATGTACAGTAAGCTTTCGCTAATGTAGGTCATCTATTTGCGCCTCCGAGCAAGTAATACTACAGCCGCAATTACGATGATTGCGCCAATGACGATTACTGCGGTAGTCGTCCCGCTGATGCCAGAGCTATCCTCATCGCTTGAGCTCGTGTCGGGAGCTGCGGTTTCTGCAGGATTGTCTGTAGCGGCAGGCGTGTCAGTAGGCGCCGTTGTCGGCGCGGTCGTTGCTGCCGGCTCTTCCGTTGCAACCGGTGCGACGGTAGGTTCAGCGGCTTGCACGGTGAATGCATATTCGCCTTCTACGGAGTGTCCGTCCGTTCCGATGATTGTCCATTTGACGGTGTAGATACCATTCTGCAAGGCGCTTGGAACCGCAGCGCTCATCGTCTTGCCGTCAACAACGGTCTTATCGGTAGTAACCTGTTCACCAGCAGCATTGAACAGCTTCAGATTGCTCAGGTCCTCGATCTTCGTATTATAGGAGAGCTCGATGCTCTGCGGCGACACGGCAACAGTAGAATCTTTCTCGGGTACTGCCGTTTCAAGTTTGGAATGGGCAGATGCAACCCCCGGTACGAGCCAGAGAGCTGCGAGCAACAGTAACAGTATTTTTTTCACGGTAATCCTCCTGAAAGATAGTATGGTAGAGATGGGTCGTATACAGAATCTGATTGAATTATATCAGATTAACGTTTGCGTTAGCTTAAAAATAAATGGCTTATTCGTCTCAGCATTATGACAAATTTATGTCCGAATGGGCTTAAGGTATGCATGTTGGCGGGCTTACGGCGAATATACTTCATTACACAATACACAAAGATTGCCAAATCTTTGGCTAACAAAGGAGGTGCGCCTGTCATCGCCGCAGGCTGTGCCTAAGCGAGTGGCAGGAACCGATTGGGTGAACCTCTACCGCTCGGATTGTCTTTAACGCTCATTGTCGTTTTGGTGTTTATGAACGGTTTTTTTGTCGCTGCCGAATTTGCGATGGTGAAGGTACGGGGAAGCCGTATCGACGCGCTGATCTCCGAGGGACACGCGCGCGCGAAGCTGGCCTCACGCATGACGAACAACTTAGACGCCTACCTGTCCGCTTGCCAGCTAGGTATTACGCTTGCATCGCTTGGTCTCGGATGGATTGGTGAGCCTGCCGTCGCCAGCCTGCTTGCGCCTTGGTTCGCTCAGGTCGGCTTTCAGAACGAAGTGTTCATCCACACCGTCTCGTTCATTATTGCATTTAGTTTTATTACGGTTTTGCATATCGTGCTTGGGGAGCTCGCTCCTAAGACGGTCGCCATTCGAAAATCCGAGACGGTAACGCTGCTGACGGCGACACCGCTCGTTTTTTTTCACAAGCTGATGTATCCCTTAATATGGCTGTTGAACGGCATGGCTAATCAGTTGCTTAAAGCGATCGGCATCGAGCCGGCAACGGAGAAGGATGCAGCGCATACAGAGGAAGAAATACGTATTCTGATGAAGGAAAGCCACAAGAGAGGACTCATCGACAATACGGAGCTGACGCTTGTTGATAATATATTTGATTTCACGGAAACGAACGCGCGCGAGATTATGATTCCCCGCACCGAGATGATTTGTTTGAACACGGCGCTGACGATAGACGAGAACAAACGAATCGCGCTGGAGCAGATGCTGACGCGGTATCCGGTGTGCGAGAACGATAAAGACAATATTATCGGCTTTATTCATATTAAGGATTTGCTGAAGGACACGGCGCATAGCATCACCGATATTGCTCAAATTACGAGGCCGATTACGTCCGTGCCGGAGTCCATGCAAATTAGCATGCTGCTCAAGCTAATGCAGAAAAAAAAGACGCAAATCGCGATTCTGATCGATGAATACGGAGGCACATCGGGGCTTGTTACGCTCGAAGATATTATGGAGGAGATTGTCGGGGAAATCCAGGATGAGTTCGACGAGGAGCGGGCCGATATTGAGAAGCGGGATGATGCTTCCTACTCCATTAACGGACTCATGTTAATTGAAGCGGTTAACAGCTACTTCGGACTGGATATTGATACGGATGATTTCGATACGATTGGAGGATGGATCTATTCGCAGATCGATATTCCGCCTAAGCGCGATCAACGGGTGCATTATCCCGGCGGGTTCACCTTCATCATCGAAGAAACCGATCATTTGCGCGTATCCCGCATTAACGTGCGCAAGGATGACTGGGATAAGGGCGACGATAGCGGAAGCTCCAGCCGGTTTGGCTAACGGCAAGGTATGGTGAGAGTGGTTTGTTGCGGACCATAGGAACGCTAATTGAGCGTTTCAGCGATAAAGGAGCTCGTTAAGGACACAGGAGTCGCTAATTCGACAGAAGTGAAAATATTTATTCGAGTTTTACGTTATAAGGGTTTCTAGAGTCCGCAATATGACCAATGTTACTTGATGCGAGTGATTAGCTCCTTCTGAGTCCGTAATGTATTTGTATCTGGGTAGAGTGCATGGGGACGAGGCGCATGGGATAAGCTGAAGCGTTACAATAAGAAGGGATGCCTGATAAATTTCAGGGCATCCCTTATTGTTGTGCTTATTTGGCTTGCAGTTGCGCTTCGAATGCTGCTGCGTCGACCTTGTGGACGACGTCGATCGTKCCGCCGCCGAGGCATACTTCGCCGTCATAGAGAACGACGGCTTGGCCAGGCGTGACTGCCTTTTGCGGCTTGTCGAACACAATGTCGGCAGTGCCGTCCGCACGCATCGTAACCGTTACGCCTTGGTCTTGCTGGCGGTAGCGGAACTTGGCCGTGCAGTGGAACGGAGCATCAGACAGCGTTGGCGCAATCCAGTTAAAACCGCTTGCGGACAAGCTGTGCGAGTATAGGCTGGCATGCTGCTCGCCTTGAACGACGTACAGAACGTTGCTCTCCAGATCTTTGTCCGCAACGAACCATGGCTCGCCTGTGCCGGATCCGCCGATGCCAAGTCCTTGTCGCTGACCCAGTGTGTAATACATAAGGCCGTCGTGGCGGCCTTTCTTCTCGCCGCTGCGAATATCGATCATATCTCCGGAGCGGGCAGGCAAGTAGCCGCTTAGAAACTCCTTGAAATTGCGCTCGCCGATGAAGCAAACGCCGGTGCTGTCCTTCTTTTTCGCCGTATACAATCCAGCCTCTTCGGCAATGCGGCGAACTTCCGGCTTCGGCAAATGGCCGATCGGGAACATCGCTTTCTCAAGTTGCCTCTGATTAAGCGAGCTTAGGAAGTAGGTCTGATCCTTGTTCGAATCGACGCCGCGAAGCAGCTTCGTGACGCCGTCTGCATCTCGCTCTACACGTGCATAATGGCCGGTAGCCAAGTAGTCCGCTCCAAGCTCAAGCGCGCGCTGCAGGAAGTCTCCGAACTTAATCTCGCGATTGCACATGACGTCCGGATTAGGCGTGCGCCCCCGTTTGTATTCATCCAAGAAGTAAGTAAACACTTTATCGAAATATTGCTTCTCGAAATTAACGGTATAATAAGGGATGCCGATCTGGTCGCAGACACGGCGAACGTCCTCCGAGTCCTCTTCGGCCGTACAATGGCCGAACTCGTCGGTATCGTCCCAGTTCTTCATGAATATGCCGACTACGTCATAGCCTGCTTGCTTGAGCAGCAGCGCCGTAACGGAGGAATCAACGCCTCCGGACATGCCGACGACAACTCTCGTCGAGCTGATTGGTTTTGTCATAGGTGAAACACCGCCTTGCTTGTCATTTCGTGAAAATCACGTCTATTGTAACATACACGCAAAAGTTTTTCATGAAGATGACAACCTTTTTGCACATGGCAAGCGGGGGATATGTTAACATAGAAGTAATATGGGAATACAGTGGATTAAAGAGCAATATGAACAACGATGAATGCAACAACAAAATATGATGAATTTAAA
This sequence comes from Paenibacillus sp. 2TAB19, assembly GCF_052115185.1. Classification (NCBI taxonomy): domain Bacteria; kingdom Bacillati; phylum Bacillota; class Bacilli; order Caryophanales; family Paenibacillaceae; genus Paenibacillus; species Paenibacillus sp. 2TAB19. The sequence goes on from NZ_JBFRGE010000008.1 coordinate 81,701, forward strand.
GGGGTGCCTACATTGAAAATTTCAACGAAGGGCCGTTATGGCTTAACTATTATGATGGAGCTGGCAGCTAAGTTCGGCGAAGGACCAATCTCGCTTAAGAGTATTGCGGAACGCAATCATTTATCCGAGCATTACTTGGAGCAACTCGTCGCTCCGCTTCGCAACGCAGGGCTCGTTAAGAGTATTCGCGGCGCATACGGCGGCTATATTCTATCAAAGGATCCCGAGCAGATTACGTCGGGCGATATTATTCGTATCCTTGAAGGTCCAATCTCGCCTGTTGACTTCACGGAAGAGGACGACCCGGCTAAGCGCGACCTGTGGCTTCGCATTCGCGACAGCATTGCAGCGGTGCTGGATTCCACAACGCTTGCCGATATGATCAACTTCCAAGATGCCGGCGAAGCAGACAGTTATATGTTCTATATCTAAGTAAGGATGCGACTGCAATGATGAATAGATATTACTTTGACCATGCGGCGACGACGCCGATGCATCCCGAGGTTGCGAGAGCGATGCTCGAGGTCATGCAAGGTCCGGGAGGCAATCCTTCCAGCATGCATGCGTTCGGCAGAGAAGCGAAGCAGCAGGTGAACCGCGCCCGCGACCTCATCGCGGCGGCGATCGGCTGCCGACCTGCCGAGCTGCTGTTCACCTCCGGCGGAACGGAGAGCGACAATGCGGCGCTGGTCGGGGCGGCGCGCGCGATGCGGCGGCGCGGCAAGAGCCATATTATAACAGCGGCAACCGAGCATCACGCCGTGCTGCACACCTGCGAGTGGTTGAGCAAGGAGGAAGGTTTCACGGTAACGTACCTTCCCGTTCAGCAGGATGGACATATCGCTCCGGAGGCGGTTGCATCTGCAATGACCCCTGAGACGGGGCTCGTAAGCATCATGCATGGCAATAATGAAGTCGGGACGATACTGCCGATCCAAGAGATAGGCAACATTGTAAGAGCTGCCGGTGCGTTGTTCCATGTGGACGCCGTCCAAACTTTGGGAAGCGTGCCTTATCGCTTGAACGAGCTGCCGATCGATCTCATGAGCTTCTCGGCGCACAAGATTAATGGCCCGCAAGGCGTGGGCGCATTATATATAGCGAATGGTACGCCATATGAAGCAATTCAGCATGGCGGCTCGCAGGAACGCAAGCGCCGGGCAGGCACAGAAAACGTGCCCGGCATTGTTGGTTTTGCCGCGGCTGTTGACATTTGTGTGAACGAACGCAATCAGAAGCAACCTTTTATGGACAAGCTTCGTAATAGATGGGTAGAGCTGCTTAGAAACACATTGCCTGATGTGGAGATCGTCGTAAACGGGAGCGAGGAGCATCGCCTGCCTCATATCGTTAATATTAGTTTCGTCGGTATTGATACCGAGACGATGCTCATGAACCTCGATTTGGAAGGCATTGCGGCTTCAAGCGGATCGGCCTGCACCTCGGGGGCGCTAGAGAGATCCCATGTGCTTAGAGCGATGGATATTCCGCAAGAGCGGCTTCTTTCAGCGGTAAGATTTAGCTTCGGTTTGGRGAATACTATGGAGGAATTAGAAGAAGCCTCGCAGAAAATAGCGACAATTGTGCGGCGTATTCGAAAGTAACCTTTAGGAGGCCTCGAATCAAGGCGTGATTAAACTTCAACGGCTTATTGGACTGCCCGTGATCGTCATTCATTCGGGTAAGCTGGTTGGAACGGTTAAGGATGCGTACTTCGATGAGCATTGGCAATTGCAAGGGCTTGTACTAGAGAGTCCGAGATGGCTCGCATTATCACTCAAGATCGTTCGCTGGACAGACGTGCTGACATGCGGCGAGGATGCAGTCATTATTGGCAGTGAGGGCGCGGTTGTGAGGCTGAAGCCGAAGGAGCTGCTGCGATCCTTCTATACCGGGATCGTCAAGCTGAAGGATTTGCCCGTGGTTACGGTGCAAGGAAATCAACTGGGCCGAATATCGGATGTTTATTTTTATCCGTTTCAGGGTACACAAATAGTAGGCTACGAGCTTACGGACGGTTTTGTTTCGGATCTGATGGAAGGGCGTAAATGGCTGAAGGCGCCGAGTGATCCAGATACCGTATTACTCGGGGAAGACGCGATTATCGTTCCTGCTGTCAGTGAAGCGGAATTGGAGCCTGTCGCAGCTTCCAATTTCAAAGGATAGGGAGAAATGTTAGATGATGAGATGTCCGAATTGCAATTCGAAAGATATCGGCAAGATCGGTTCCCACCAGTTCTACTGCTGGGGCTGCTTTATTGAACTGACTGTTAACGGCGACAAAATGTCGGTTTACCAAGTGGAAGAGGACGGAACGTTAAGCTCGCTTGACGATTTGTTCTTCGAAGAAGAAATTGCGGGATCGCAGGTTCAGATTAACTAGTCGGCCTGCACCATTCGATATGAAATTTAAAGCGCGGCCCTATGAGGGGGCCGCCTTTTTTTTGCCGCCTCAAGGATGATTTGCACCGCTTGTACATATACTTTATCAGATCCGGCATGTGCGCTCGGAAGACAGCGAAAGCAGGATGAAGATTGTACGGAGGTGTGGACGGTGGAGCGTTTCACGAACAGCCGTCTGTTTGTTTGGCTGGTTTATCTCATACTGGGCTTAATCGCGATTTATTTGCTGCTGCTTATTAAGCCGCTGCTGCTTAATGTATATGTTTTTTTGAGAGCGGTGCTCGCTCCCTTTATTATCGCTATGATCATATCCTATGTGCTTAACCCGATCGTCTCGATGCTGCATGAACGCAAAGTGCCGCGAACGATTGCCGTGCTCTTGATCTATGCCGTGTTCTGCGCTGCCATTACGGTGCTGCTCGTCAATCTGATTCCGATGTTCATCGAACAAGTGCAGGAATTCAACCGTCATGTGCCGGAACTGTCGATGCGCGCCCAAAATATTGTGTCGGACATTAACAATACGTCTTTCTTGCCGGAGAGCTTCCGCGGGGGCATCAACAAGTCGCTGCTGACGATGGAGAAGAAGGTATCGGAGAGCTTGCTCGGCTTCATTAACAATATCGGCTCGATGCTGAACGCGGTATTCATCGCCTTCATCATTCCGTTCCTTGCTTTCTATATCCTGAAAGATTTCGATGTATTCGAGAGAACGGTCATTACTTACGTGCCGAAGTCGCATCGCAAGAACACGGTCAGACTGCTTAAGGACATCGACTCCGCGCTTGGCAGCTACATTCGCGGTCAGTTCCTCGTCTGCTTGATCGTTGGCGTGCTTGCCTACCTCGGCTATCTTATTATTGGAATGCCTTATGCGCTTCTGCTCGCGGGCATTGTGGCGATAACGAACGTCATTCCATACATGGGTCCGTTCTTCGGCGCTGCGCCCGCGCTCTTAATTGCTTCGACCGTATCTCTGAAAATGGTGCTGCTCGTCGCCATCGTCAATACGGCTTGCCAAATTCTTGAGGGCAACGTCATCTCGCCGCAAGTGGTCGGCAGAACGCTTCATCTGCACCCGCTGCTCATCATCTTCGCATTGCTTGTCGGCGGTGAACTTGCAGGTGTCGTCGGCATGATTCTAGCCGTACCGATCTTCGCTGCTTGCAAGGTCATTGTACAGCACATGTTCGCTTACTACGTGCGAAGAAAGATCATTTGACAGCGGCTGACGGCGTAGCTATAATTTGATACTAGTAGAATAGTGTTATACACTAGGAAAGCTTTGACGAAATGAAGTAAGCCGCTGCCCGTCAGCCAGAGAAAAGCCTCTTCGTTGTCTGTCCCGATATAGGGCGGCAGCGTCGGTTGAGAAGGCTTGATGACGAAGAACGGCCGAAAGCTGATTTCGGAGCGTGAATGAACTTCGCCGGTTGGACCCGTTATCGTCTTCTAAGGCGATTGCTTGTGCGTGGAAGAACGGCGCAGCAATAACCAGGGTGGTACCGCGAATACATTTCGTCCCTGTCTCTGACAGGGGCGTTTTTTGTTTTCCCACAATAGAGGAGGCGTACTTATTATGAAAGCTAGTGAAATACGTGCCAAATGGCTTGCTTTCTTCGAAAGCAAAGGCCACAAAATCGAACCAAGCGCATCGCTCGTCCCGCATAACGATCCGTCCTTGCTATGGATCAACGCAGGCATGGCGCCGCTTAAGCCTTACTTCGACGGGCGTGTCGTGCCGGAGAACCCGCGCATTACGAATTCGCAAAAATGTATTCGCACGAATGACATCGAGAACGTAGGCAAAACTCGCCGTCACCATACGTTCTTCGAAATGCTGGGCAACTTCTCTATTGGCGACTATTTCAAGGAAGATGCAATTACGTGGGGTTGGGAATTCTTGACGAGCCCGCAGTGGATCGGCTTCGATCCGGAGCGTCTGTCGGTAACGGTTTATCCGGAGGATGAAGAAGCTTTCGCCCTGTGGAATAAGAAAATCGGCCTTCCAGCGGAACGCATTTATAAGCTGGACGAGAATTTCTGGGATATCGGCGAAGGCCCTTGTGGCCCGTGTACCGAAATTTTTTACGACCGCGGCGACAAGTACGGCGATCTGTCCGATCCGGAATGCTGGCCAGGCGGGGAGAACGAACGTTTCCTCGAAGTATGGAACATCGTATTCTCCGAATTCAACCATAACAAGGACGGCAGCTATACGCCGCTACCGAATAAAAACATTGATACAGGCGCTGGGCTTGAACGGTTCTCTTGCGTGCTGCAGGATGCCGATTCGAACTTTGATACCGATCTATTCTTGCCGATCATTGACCGTACCTGCTCCATTGCTAACGTGAAGTACCACGTGAACGCCGAGCATGACGTTGCTCTTAAAGTCATTGCCGACCACATCCGTACCGTTGTGTTCGCGGTAGGCGACGGCGTTATGCCTTCGAATGAAGGCCGCGGCTATATTATCCGCCGCTTGCTGCGCCGCGCGGTGCGTTACGGCAAGACGATCGGCATCGATCGTCCATTCCTTTATGGATTGACAGGTATCGTAGGCGAAGTGATGGGCGTGTATTACCCAGAGGTGGTAGACAAACGCGAGTTTATCGAGCGCGTTATCCGTACAGAGGAAGAACGATTCCATGAAACGTTGTCCGATGGCCTTGCGATGCTCGCTGAGCTGGTAGCTGCGGCAACGAAGGCGGGAAGTAAAGAAATTAGCGGCGACGATGCGTTCCGCTTATACGATACGTACGGCTTCCCGTTCGACTTGACGGAAGACTTCGCTGCAGAGAACGGGATGACCGTTGATCGCGCAGGCTTCGATGAAGCCATGGAGCAGCAGCGCGAGCGCGGCCGCGGCGGCCGTCGCGAGACGGGCAGCATGAAGGTGCAAGGCGGACCGTTGTCCGACTTCACGGTTAAAAGCGAATTTGTTGGCTATAATGAACTGGTAACTGAGTCCCAAATTACGGCTATTGTTGCCGGTGATGAAATGGTTGAAGCGGCTGGCGAAGGTAGCCAGGTTCTCGTTATTCTTGACCGCACGCCATTCTATGCGGAGAGCGGCGGACAGATCGGAGACCGCGGTACGATTACGGGCAATGGCTTCACGCTGCAAGTCGAGAACGTGACGAAAGCGCCGCACGGCCAAACCGTTCATCATGCGGTCGTATCGTCTGGATCGGTACGTTCGGGAGAGACGGTGCAAGCTGTCGTAGCGAAGCCAATCCGCGAGGATATTATCAAAAATCATACGGCAACGCACTTGCTGCACAAAGCGCTTAAGGAAGTGCTCGGCGATCACGTTAACCAAGCGGGCTCGCTCGTAGAAGCTGAGCGTCTGCGCTTCGACTTCTCGCACTTCGGCAGCATTACGGCAGAAGAGCTTGTCGACATCGAGCGCCGCGTGAATGAGCAAATATGGCTTAGCACAGGCGTTACAATCGAGAACAAATCGCTTGACGAAGCGAAAGCGATGGGCGCTATGGCGCTATTCGGCGAGAAGTACGGCGACGTTGTACGCGTCGTGCAAGTCGGCAGCTATAGCCTCGAACTATGCGGAGGCTGCCATGTAACGAATACGTCGCAGATCGGACTGTTCAAGCTGCTGGGCGAGAGCGGTATCGGCTCCGGCGTAAGGCGGATCGAAGCGGTAACCGGCAAGCACGCTTATAACTACCTGGAAGGCCAGCTTGATCTGTTGAAGCAGTCGGGGGTTCTGCTGAAGTCGAACACGTCCGAAGTGCCTAAGCGGATTGAAGCTTTGTTCGGTCAAGTGAAGGAGTTGTCGCGCGAGAACGAATCGCTGCAAGCTAAGCTGAGCCGTATTGAAGCGGGATCACTTGAATCGCAAGCGAAGACGGTTAACGGTATCTCGGTGCTTAGCGCTAAAGTCAGCGCGCCATCGATGGACGCGCTGCGCAGCATCGTAGACGAGCTCAAAGTGAAGCTTCCTTCGAGCGTGATTGTGCTTGGCGCCGTGCAGGACGATAAGGTGAACTTGGCGGCAGCGGTGTCTGCCGATCTCGTGAAGAAAGGCTTCCATGCCGGCAAGATCGTGAAGGAAGCGGCTGTACATTGCGGCGGAAGCGGCGGCGGCCGTCCGGATATGGCCCAAGCAGGCGGCAAAGACGCATCCAAGCTCGATGAAGCGTTGAAACTTGCGGAAGAACTAGTTGTAAGCAGCGCAAATGTGATATGATAAGGATGTATATCTAGCCGAATAAGGGGGCAAAAGCAAGGAAACGCGCTTTACGCCTCCTTAGGCGCTTGTAAATGCAGTTTTGGAAAGCGAGGTGCTGGCGATGAGTTCAATGGACCAAACGATGAAGTTTAATGTGAAGGCGGAGGGAGTCGAATCTTCTTCTGGAGACATCCTGCTTGCCGTACACGAAGCGCTTCTAGAGAAGGAATACAACCCGATCAACCAAATCGTTGGGTATTTGTTGTCCGGAGATCCTGCGTATATTCCGCGGCACAACAACGCCAGAAGTTTAATCCGCAAGAAGGAACGGGACGAATTAATTGAAGAACTTGTCCGCTTCTACTTGAATTCTAAGAAATCATAGGTCTCGCGCTTGTACCATAAGAACAATACGATTAAGCTTAGGAGCCAACGCAAGAGATGAGATTAATGGGATTGGATTACGGAGATCGGAACATCGGCGTCGCGATAAGCGATGCGTTCAGATGGACGGCGCAAGGAACGGGCGTCATCGAGCGCAGGCGCGATGGGGGAGAATTCGACCGCATTGCCGAGCTGGTGAAGGAACATGAGGTTAGCGAGATCGTTGTCGGCTTGCCGAAGAACATGAACGGAACGATCGGGCCGCGTGGCGAAATTTGCATCGCATTTGCAGATCAGATCCAGCAGAAACTAAACATACCAGTTCACCTTTGGGATGAACGGCTGACGACGGTAGCGGCCGAGAGGACGCTTATCGAAGCGGACGTCAGCCGGAAGAAGCGCAAGCTAGTCGTGGACAAAATGGCGGCGACGCTGATTTTGCAAAATTATCTCGATTCTAAAACGAAAAGGTGAGGGTAACGATGACAAAGGACGACATGCAGTTTGAAGAGCCGGAAATTATTTATATTCCGGATGAGGACGGCAACGAGGAAGAATTCGAAGTCATCATGAAGTTCGAAGTTGACGGCTCGGATCAAAAATATATGATGGTCGTTCCGCTTGCCAGCGACAACGAGGAAGAGGACGAGGTGTACGCTTTCCGTTACGAAGAAGAAGGCGACGATCTCAAGCTCTACACGATCGAGGACGAGGAAGAGTGGAATATGGTCGAGGAGACATTCAATACGCTGCTCGGCGAAATAGAGGAGCAGGATTAATGTCAACGACTGAAGGCGGAGCGCCAAAACGTCTGTCCGTGCTTAAGGAAGCATTCGGCAAGGAGATTGAGCTTGTCGCAGAGGACGGCGGCATGGAGCTGTACGTAATTAAGGCTGAATTCCAACTAGGCGACATCGTATACGCAGCGCTGCAGTCTGAAGCTATGAGCGGCGAAGATGAAGTGGAGCTGTTCCGAGTCATTCAAGACGGCGAAGAGCCGGAGCTTGAAACGATCGAGGACGATGAAGAATGGGAAGCGGCTGCCGAGGCCTATGACGATCTGCTCTTTGCAGACGATCAAATGCCTTAAGCGACCGCAAGCGATATACAAGCAAGGAAAAGGGCGGTCTACAACCGCTCTTTTTCTTGAATTCGTTTGTCATAAGAGTCGAGGAGGGTTAACAGGTTGGACAAGTCCATTCATCGGCAGGAGCAGAGCGAAGGTAAGGCTCGTTCCGGTCCAAAGCGCAGCCGCATCACGATGTGGGTTATATTGAGCTTGCTAGGCATATTCATTGTCGGTGCCGGCAGCGTTGCTTACTACATCTGGAACGGCTTGCAGCCGACAGCTGCAGGGGAAACGAAGCGAATCGAAATTGCTAAAGGGATGTCAGCAATTAAAGTATCCGATTTGCTGGAAGAGCAAGGTATTATTCGCAATTCATTTATTTTCAAATATTATTTGAAGCTGAACGATCAAGGGGCTAGGTTCCAAGCCGGGCAATACGATCTCAATCCCGGGATGGAGCATGACGCCATTATCGCGAAGCTGAATGCTGGCGATACGGTGCAGGCAGAGACGATTCACTTCACGATTCCGGAAGGCTTCACCGTGCTTCAAATTGCCGATAAGCTTGCCGAACAGGACTTGATCGACAAAGCGAAGTTTCTAGACCTTGCAGCTAGTCAGACAGCATGGGGAGATGCGGAGGCTGTTCGCCAAATTCCGGATAATGCCGAGCTGCATCAGCGGCTGGAAGGCTACTTGTTCCCTGAAACCTACGAGATGAAGGTAGGCAGCACGGAGGAAGACATTATTAAGCGCATGACAAGCGAACTTGATCGGAAGTTAGGCGAGCTGTCTGAAGATTGGACGGATGAGCTGGAAACGAAGAAGCTGACATTGCATGAGCTGCTGACGATTGCTTCGCTCATTGAACGAGAGGTCGTCGCCGATGAGGAGCGCGCCCTTGTTGCAGGCGTTATCTATAACCGCATAGCCGAAGGTATGCCGCTTCAGATTGACGCTACCGTTCAATATTTGCTAGACAAGCCTAAAGAACGGCTGATGGAGAAAGACCTGCAAATCGAAAGTCCTTATAATACGTACAAGATTAACGGATTGCCGCCGGGACCGATCGCAAGTCCAAGCATCGCTTCGATTGAAGCGGCATTGAATCCGGAGCCTTCCGAATACTTTTATTATGTAACGAAGAAGGACGGTACGCAGACGCATCTGTTCGCGAAGACGTACCAAGAGCATTTGAGAAATATCGATAAGAGCAACGAGACAGCGGGTTAACGCTGTTTCATGCAAGATTAGTTAGCGCGGCAAGTCTAGGGGATACAACGGGCCCCTGCGACTTGCTGCGCGAAGCTGTTTTATGAGATCCTGGGAGGAATGGAAGATGGCTTACAAGCCGGAATTACTAACGACGGCCGCCTCGATGGAAGAGCTGGAGCGGTTGATGGAAGCGGGCGCTGATGCGTTCGTTATAGGGGAGTCGCGTTACGGCGCAAGACTCGCGGGACAATTCACTTTGGAAATGATAGCTGAAGCGGTGAAGATTGCGAAGCCGCGAGGCGTCAAAATATATGTTGTCATTAACAATCTGATCGATAATGCAACAATTGAGTCGTTGCCGGCTTATATATCCGGCCTTGCGGCAGCAGGCGTAGATGCCATCGTGTTCGGAGATCCAGCCGTTCTAATGGCAGCTCGGGTGAATGCGCCGGGAATGCCTCTTCATTGGAATGCGGAGATGACATCGACTAACTATGCGACTGCTGATTATTGGGGTCGCAGAGGAGCAACCCGTTTCGTGCTTGCCCGCGAGCTTAATATGGAGCAGATCGTCGATATCAAAGCGAATACGAAACTGCCGATTGAGGTTCAAGTGAATGGCATGACGAACATTTATCATTCCAAGCGTTCGMTTGTGAACAGCTACATGGAGCATCAGCAAGAGCCGGAGAAGCTTGAAGACTCGAGCTTAGAGCGCGGCCTGTATGTGATGGAGGCAGAGCGTCCTGACGAGAGGTTCCCGATCTATGAGGACGCTAACGGTACGCATATTATGAGCTCAGGCGATATCTGTATGCTGGATGCGCTGCATGAGCTGCTTGAGGTTGGCGTGGACAGCTTGAAAATTGAGGGCTTAATGAAGCCGATCGAATATAATGAAACGGTCGTTCGGGCTTACCGCAAAGCGATAGATGCCTATATTGCCGATCCGGAAAGCTATGAATTCCAAGAGCAATGGCTTGACGACATTCGTGCGGTGCAAGATCCGAAGCGCGAGCTAACCTACGGTTTCTTTTTTAAAGAGCAAGTGTATTGATAGAAAGGTGGGACAACAATTGACGGCAACGACAAAAACAACCCCGCGTTATCAGGGGAAACGCCATAGGCTGGATAGACCGGAGCTGCTTGCTCCTGCGGGAAATTTGGAGAAGCTAAAATTTGCTATCCATTATGGCGCGGATGCGGTATATATCGGAGGGCAGAAATACGGTTTGCGTTCGAATGCGGACAACTTCAGCTTCGCTGAAATGAAGGAAGGCGTTGAATTCGCGAACCGATATGGCGCAAAAGTGTTCGTAGCGACGAATATATATGCCCATAATGAAGATATTGCAGGGCTAGAGGATTATTTGCGAGGCCTTCAGGAGGCTGGGATCTCCGCCATCATTGCAGCGGATCCGATTATAATCGAGACGGCGCAGCGAGTAGCGCCATTGCTTGAGGTACATCTAAGCACGCAGCAATCGACATTGAATTGGCAAGCCGTGCAATTTTGGAAAGAAGAAGGACTGCCGCGCGTCGTGCTTGGCCGCGAGACAAGCTTCACAGAAATCGAAGAAATTAAGAAGCATGTCGATATCGAAATCGAAGCTTTCATTCACGGCGCGATGTGCTCCTCGTATTCGGGCCGCTGCGTGCTGTCGAACCATTTCACAGACCGCGATTCGAATCGCGGGGGCTGCTGCCAGTCATGCCGCTGGAAGTATGATTTGTTCGTGGATGACGCGCCGTTGTACGGCGAAGGCGAGGATCAATTCACGATGGGCTCCAAGGACTTGTGCATGATCGAATATTTGCCGGAGCTGATCGAGGTTGGGGTAGACAGCTTCAAGATTGAAGGCCGCATGAAGAGCATTCATTACGTGGCAACGGTTGTTAACGTATATCGTCAAGCGATTGATGCGTACTTTGCCGATCCCGAACATTTTGAGCTGAAGCAAGAATGGGTGGAAGAGATCAACAAAGCGGCGAACCGTCCGCTGAATACAGGCTTCTTCCTCGATACGCCGGGTGCGGAGGATCATATATACGAGCCTGAAGAGAAGGCTGCGCCTTATGACTTCGCAGGCATTGTTGTCGATTACGATGCAGAGACGGGATTGGCAACTGTACAGCAACGAAACCACTTTAAGCCTGGTCAAGAGGTAGAGTTCGTCGGCCCGGGCGGCAGATTCTTCAAGCAGACCATTACCGAATTGTTCGATTCGGAAGGGCAGCCGCTTGACGCTGCTCGTCATCCGCTGCAGCATATCCGCATTCGTACCAGCGAACCGGTTAAGGCGATGGATATGATGCGCAAGAAGATAGGCAAAAAATAATCATTCGCAATGAGGGATCGCAAATGGCCAAGCACAAGAAGAAGCAAGGGGCGCCATTCAAGAGTACGCAGCCGAAGGAAGAGAAGGATAATGGGCTGCTGTTAGGCGACTTGCTGAATGCAGATACGATTAAGAAGCTTAAGGGGCAAGCTGAAGAGCTGAAACAGCAGGAAGCTGCGAAGAAGCTGCAAGCTCGCCAAGAGGAAGAGGAGCGCAAGGCACAGGAGCAGAAGCGCAAAGAAAACGATTTTGCTTATTTACTGGAGAACAGCGATCCGAATTGGAGCAAACATAAGTAATTTATAGGACTAAAGCCTTATCTTCGACAGAAGATAAGGCTTTTTTCAATTCTATTATTTCTAATTGACAAGTATCTTCCGATATAAAATAATAGACTGTAAATAGGTATTCCAAATATCGGCAAGATTCGCTAGCATCAGACGAATCCTTATAGGCTAACAATTAAAAAGGCGGTGTCTTTCCTAATGAAGAGCAAAGAGAACAAAGAGCAAAAGCCCAAAAAAGAAAAGAAGCAAAAACTGCCCAAGGGCGTTAACGACAACCCTTCAGCAGCCGTTTTGAAAGCGCAATCAGGATTGAAGAAAGCAACAGGTTTGTTGCAATCGGTAGGAGGCGCGCTCAAAGAAACGAAGATATCCAACCCGATTAAGTCAGTCGGGACAAAGCTGTTTTTAATCATTTTTTGCTCCATCATCGCCTGTGTGTTGACGGTAGGGCTAATGGCATATTCGCAAGCCAAATCAATCGTAGAACGCAAAGTATCGGATGCAAGCTTCCAAACCGTTAATCAGGTAGCAAGCAATCTAGACGTTATTTATAAAACATATGAAGATTTATCGCTTCAAATTTTGATCGACAAAGATTTCCACACGATCGTTCGATCGATTCTCGAAGGAGAAGACGATTACACGAAGTTCGAAGCGAGCCGCAAGTTAGGCGATAAGATGCAAAGTTATGTCATGGGCAACAATTCAATCCTTGGCATGGTGCTGCTGCCGATCGTTCCTGAACTGGACATCGTGACGGTGGGCAGCTCCACGACGACAAAGGCCGAAGAGCTTATGAAGAGCGAATTTTTCCAAAAGGCGATTGACGGCTCCGGCAAGACGGTATGGATCGCTCCGCAGGCAGATGGATTATCTACGACAGCAGGGCAAGCTTCCTTTGGGGTAAGCCGCTTGATTAAGGACAGTACGTCGAATGAAGCGTCTTACGTGCTTCTTATTGACATTGGATTGAAYAGCCTAAGTGAGCGTTATAAAGATGTGGAGCTTGGCGAAGGCAGCCAAATGTCGATTATCGATGAGGCCGGCAATTATGTTGCGAACCTGGATGCTTCTCTGATTGGCCAGCCTACAAGCATTGGGTTGCCGAAGGAGGGCGAAGAAGCGTGGGAAGGCTCGATTAAGACCTCGGATCAGAACGGCGAGGACGTGCTGGCAGCCTACAAAACATTCGAAACGATGGATTGGAAGCTGGTCGGAACGATTCCGGTCAACGAGCTTGTGAAAGACGCGAAGGTTATTCGCAATATGACATRGATTACTGCAGCGGTAGCTGTATTGATTGCAATCGCAATCGGTGCCCTTGTCCTTACGACAATTGCTCAGCCGCTCGTGAATATGCGCAATCTGATGAACGAAGGAGCGCGCGGCAACCTGACGGTTCGATCACGGATGAAGAAGCGCCAAGACGAGATCGGTGAGCTTGGCAGCAGCTTTAACCTGATGATGACGCAGATTACGGCACTGGCTCAGCAGACGACACGTTCGGCGGAGGATGTGCTTAGTACGGCAACCGAGCTAAGTGAAGCTTCCCGCAAGACATCCGTATCGGCGAAGGAGATCGCGGTCGCGACAGAGGAGATTGCAGGCGGAGCAACCAGCCTTGCAATGGAGGCTGAGAGAGGCACAGATCTTACGAGCAATATTAACGAGCAGATGAAGCAGGTTATCGAAGCCAATGAGCAAATGGCAAGATCGGCAGGCGAGGTCGACCATGCAAGTAAGCAAGGTACAACCTACATGGGCGTTCTCATTCAGAAGACGGGCATGACCGAGGAAATGACGCGCTCCATGGTCGAGAAGGTCGATGCGCTTAAAGAAAGCACAGGCTCTATCGTTAAGATTCTCGACGTGCTTAACAACTTAACAAAGCAAACTAACATTTTGTCGTTAAACGCAACGATTGAAGCTGCAAGGGCAGGGGCTGCGGGTAAAGGGTTCATGGTCGTAGCTGACGAAATCCGCAAGCTGGCAGATCAGTCCCGTCAATCGATCGACGTTGTTGCTAAGATTACAGAGAAGATTCGGAAGGAAATTGATGAGACGGTAAGCGTGCTTTCGGATGCCTATCCGTTGTTCCAAGAGCAGATTGGCTCGGTTAAGGAAGCGAACCAAATCTTCTTGACCGTACAAGGTCAGATGGGTCAATTCGTTGAGAAGCTGGATCTGGCTACCGAATCGATCAGCAAGCTGGATGAAGCACAGGCGGTTATGGCGGAAGCGATGACGAACGTAAGCGCCGTAGCCGAGGAGTCCTCGGCAACCTCGGAAGAGGTTGCATCCCTCAGCAGCGAGCAGCTTAGCGTTAGCCAAAGCTTGGTGCATCTGTCCGAGAAGCTTGACGCTGTATCGCGCGAGCTGAAGGAATCGTTGTCCGCATTCAAAATTGAATCATAAAGCATGGATTTGGAGCCCGTCTACTACCGTGAAATTCACGGTTAGACGGGTTTTTTTGTTTGTTGCGAATGCTTGATCCTCGAAAAACGTCTATCTTTGATAACTGGCTATCACAGGAGTTCATGTAAACCCATAGAATAGAGGACGAGAGGATGATGATGATGGTTAAATTAATAGCAATAGATGACGGTCATGGACTGGAGACCCCTGGCAAGCGAACGCCGACTCTTCCCGATGGTACGGTCATGAGGGAAAACGAATTCAATCGAGCTGTGGCTGCGCAGTTGGACGTGCATTTAAAGCGCTGCGGCTTCCAGACACTGCTCGTTGCACCGGGAGATACGGACATCCCGCTTAGCAATCGTACGAATACGGCGAATAAAGCGAAAGCTGATTTCTATATTTCCATTCATGCGAATGCGTATGGCGACGGTTGGAATAACGTAAGAGGTATTGAAACGTATCATTATCCCGGCAAAATCTCAGGCCAGCAAGCGGCCAAAATTATTCATAATCAGTTGATTCAAGGGACAGCGCTGCCGAATCGAGGCGTCAAGGAAGCGAACTTCCATGTGCTGCGGGAGACGACTATGCCTGCGGTCCTTGTCGAGCATGGCTTTATGACAAATATGGAGGATGCCTTGCTGCTGCTGTCGGAGGCTTATCGCGCGGAGTGTGCGGTCGAGCTGGCGAAAGGCATTTGCCAACTGTTCGGTGTCGCTTATATCCCAGTTGTGGCTGCGGAGCCGAAGCCTGAACCCAAGCCGCCCGTAACGGAGCCAAGTGAACCGGAGGAGGGGATTGCATTGCTCTCGGTAGAGGACGCTAACAAAATCATTGCTTTCTTGTCTGCTTCTTATATGGCAACGACCAACAAGGAGGCTCGCAAAGAGTTCAATCGACTGGCGAACGAGCTTCGTAAAGCAAGCGGACAGGAACCGCAATAAGGGGAAACGTTGATCGGATGATCGGCGTTTTTTTCTTTGTATACGATTAGCCATATTCACGAAAATCGCTATCTAGGAGGTTTGCTGATTAGGGGACAAGGGAGATACTGTAAGTAAGAGGCAGGCAAGGGAGATTAAGCGTGATGGCAAAAGGGATATCGAGGCGAGTATGGGCGGCGGCGCTCGTTCTATTTTGTATTATGATTTTATTCATTGTACGTCTTGCATGGCTGCAGCTATTGCCGTGGAGCTCGCATGCGGCGGTTCATGCCGCCGTGAATCGCGGCGGATGGCAGCGGCTCTCGGTTATTCAGCGGCAGCGGAATCTGGTGCTCGACAGCGGGAGAGGCGATTTTGTCGACCGCTACGGGCAGGCGATTACCGGTGAAACGTATTCGGCTGCTGCTTTTTTTCCTGTACGCCCGGACGCAAGGGGCGAAGCGGGGACGGTTCGCCAACTTGCGGCATTGCTCGGCGTATCTGCTGAGCAACTGCAAAGCTATTGGGATGCGGTCCGCGAGCCGGTGTTCTGGACGGCTGGTGCCGGAAAATTGCCATTGCGGCTTAAAGCGGAGCAAGCGGAAGCGATTGAAAGTCTAGGTCTAAACGGCGTAAGTGTGCTGCCTTATCGGAATCGGTATGTAAGCGGGTTCGAGGCGAAGCATATGATCGGCTTCACAAGCCAGCATCCGGAGTGGCTGGCGGCGAACCACTCGAAGGAGCTTGCTAGCGGGAAGCGGAAGCTGAATGAGCAGGTGGGCGGGGCTGGCCTCGAGAAGTCGTTAGACAAGCTGCTGCACGGTATCGGCGCAACTTCGGTGTCGTATTTCATCGATGGCCGTAATGCGCCTGTCCATGGACTAGACTATCGGATTACGCAGCCTGGAAATAATTATTACCCGCTGAAGGTGCAGACGACCATTGACTTGAAGCTGCAAAATAAGCTGGAGGCCTATGCAGACGCACAGGGGCTTAAGGAAGGCGCGATTGTCGTACTCGACGCTGACAATGCCGATGTTATCGCTATGGTGTCCCGTCCAAAGCTGAAGCCCGGGCAATTCGAATCATCGGACGGCAGCGAGTGGAGCAATCATGCGCTGACGGCCGTTGCKCCGGGCTCGATCTTTAAGCTTGTGACGGCGGCGGCAGCCATGGAAGCCGGCGTCGTCAGCAAGAAGGAGAAGTTCCATTGCAATGGCGAGTACGGCAAATATGGACTTAGCTGCTGGAAGGAGGGCGGCCATGGAACGATTACGCTCCAGGAAGGCCTTGCCCAGTCCTGCAATATCGTGTTTGCTACGATTGCTGAGCGTATGAGAGCGAATGAGCTGCAGCGTACAGCCTACGCGCTTGGTATCGGGCGCAAGGCAGGCTGGCATCGGGACAAGCCGTTCGGGCCGTTCCGCAGGCCGCTTAGGCTGCTTGAGGAGGAAGAGCAGGGACAGCTCTTCGCGGGTGTTGATAGAGGTGCGACGGGGGGGATGTCGCAGCAGGCTCTTGCCGCCGTAGATGGCGGCGTTATGGCGCAGAGCGGCATCGGGCAGCGGGACGTGAGAATGTCGCCGCTTCAGGCGGCGAACTTGATCGTGACGCTGCTGCACGAGGGGCGCGTCATGGAGCCGCGCCTCGTCAGCGAGATCCGCTATGCGGACGGCCAGCGGATGGTGAAGCTGCCCGCACAGCGGGCGCAGGGCGGGCGTGGCCGCATTCATGCGGGCACGACCCATGCGCTGCTGCGCGGCATGCGGGCGGTCGTCGACCATGGAACCGGTCGATCGATCCGCCAAGGGGTCTGGACGGTAGCCGGCAAATCCGGCACCGCCCAGACCGAGCGAGCGGGCGTAGCCCTGAACCACCAGTGGTTCACGGGCTACGGCCCGGTCAAGTCGCCCCGCTACGCCGTTGCCGTGCTTGCGGCGAACCGTACGCCTGGCAGTCCGCATCAGGCGACCAAGCTGTTCCGCGGCGTCATGGATATCGCCGCCCGCAACGAAAAAGAGATGAAGCGCTAACTTGCGTTAAACATCGTGCGGTTAGGACAAAAAAAGCGGTGGCATAGGATCAACCTGCGCCACCGCTTATTATTAGTCCTTCTTATCCGTGCCCGCAAGTCCCGTTGCCGACTCGGCGGTCAACGTTGTGCCGGCCTTGCTCTGACCGGCAGCCTCGCCGCCCGCATCGCCTTCGGGGGAAGCCGTGTCGAATTCGCCAAGAGGCGCTCGAATCCAACGGTGGAAGTACCCCTGATCGTATAGCGACTTAATGAGGATCATCAGAATTGGCGACAGGATAACGCCTGAGATGCCGAATAGTTTCAAGGAAACGATCATGAACGCAAGCATCGTGAAGGCGGATACGCCAAGGGAATCACCCGTTATTTTTGGTTCTAATATTTGGCGTGTGATGACGACCACAAGGAATAAAGCCGACAACCAGATTGCAAGCGATATTTTGCCGACGATAATCAAATAAATGATCCATGGTATGAACACCGTTCCGACGCCCAGCAACGGCAATATATCGAAGATCGCTGCTACGACCGAAATGACGAACGCGTTCTCGACGCCAAGCAGCACGAGCGCGACTAAGATGACAATGAACGTGATGCTGATCATTTTGGCTTGCGCTTTAATGTATAGCGCGATTCCCTTGAACACGTTGTCGCGCAGGAAGAAAAACACCTTTTTGAACGTTTTTGGCGTTTTGTCTTCGGCCGTTTTCTTCCAAGATTTAATCTCGATACTTAAGAAGTAGGCGAGAATTGTACCGATAACGACGTTCACGACAAACGCAGAGAAAGAAGAAACGTAATTGACCAAGTTAAGCAGGACGGTTTTGCCGAATCTGCCCAAATAGTCCGTAATGCCGCTAATAAGCTCGGTCGAACGCTCGACCAGATTTAAGTTCGGCGGAAGCGTCTCAAGCTGCTCTTGAATTTGAGCGGTGCTCTTGGCGACTTGCTTCTCCAGCATCTCCTGATACTTCGGAAAGTTGTCGATCAGCTCCGAGCCTTGTTTCGTTATCAGGTAAGCAGCACCCGAGAAGGCGCCAAGGATAAGAATGATGAACAATAATATCGAGATGCCGGTTGCAATCGACTTCTTAATGCCGAGCTTGTTCAATCGCCGAGCAAGCGGCTCGATGCACATAAAGATAAGGAAGGAGAAAAAAATCGGCGTCGCGATCCGATACAAATAGCTGAATGAGTACATAATGAGATAGACCGTGAGTGCGATCAACGCAATGTCGAACGCCGTTCTCCAATATTTTTTATAAAATGGCAGCATGTCGTGGCTCCTTCTTCCAAATTCATATTTCCAATAAGATTGTACTATAGTTTTTAAAAAGATGCCTATTTTTTAATGCAATATGCTACAATTAAAGTTATCGTTGTTGTTTTGTACCGCTATCCATTCGTCGACTAAATCATATAACGGTGGGGAAAACAAATGGTAAATTTGTTGTTGTGGATTTTATATTTTGCGACTTTGTACGCCTTCCTGCCTGGAATTATTAGCCGAACTTTCGGTTATCGCGTGTTCAAGCGCGGACGTGTGGAGAAAGAGATCGCATTAACGTTCGATGACGGTCCGGATGCCGAGTTCACGCCGGAGCTGCTCGATCTGCTCGCGCGCTATAAAGCGAAGGCGACTTTTTTTGTCGTTGGCTCCCATGCGGAGGGACAGGAAGGGCTGTTGTCTCGAATGAAAGCGGAAGGGCATGTTATCGGCATTCATAACTATGTTCACAAGTCCAACTGGCTAATGAGACCGGGTACGGTTCAACGCCAGATTGAGATGACGAACGACATTATCGAGAAAGCGACCGGCAAGCGTTCGATTTATTATCGTCCGCCATGGGGGATCGTAAACGTATTCGACTTTGCGAAAGCAGGGTGCTTGCACATTATTTTGTGGTCGGCGATGTTCAGTGATTGGAAGCTGAACGTAGGGGCTGAGAAGCTGAAGAAACGGATGATGAAGCGACTGAATCCGGGCGAAGTGCTGCTGCTGCATGATTGCGGAAGAACGTTCGGAGCTGATCCCGAGGCCCCTAAGAATATGCTTATAGCGCTTCAATCGTATTTGGAGGAAGGCACGAAGCAAGGCTTCCGCTTCGTTGGCATCGACGAGATGATCAAGCTGACAGAGGCGGCACGCGTAGGCCATGCGTCGATCTGGAAACGAAGCCTCATCTCAAGTTGGCTCATGTATGAAAAAGCTTATCATGTTCTGTTCCGCTTGAAGCAGGTCGGTAAAGGAGATCCTACCTTTTATTACCGCGTTACGAAGTATAACGGCGAGCCTGTGCAACTGGAAGAAGGAAGCCGCATCGTGAAGGGCGATCATATAGCCGAGCTGCATTTTGACAATAAAATGTTGTCCAGCATTGCAATGAAGGCCAAGTCGCC
Organism: Paenibacillus sp. 2TAB19; assembly: GCF_052115185.1. NCBI lineage: Bacteria > Bacillati > Bacillota > Bacilli > Caryophanales > Paenibacillaceae > Paenibacillus > Paenibacillus sp. 2TAB19. The sequence goes on from NZ_JBFRGE010000008.1 coordinate 101,366, forward strand.
GGTAGCGGCGGGCATCAAGATGCTGCGCGAGATCGATGAGGCTTTACCGCAGCTGGCGGATCAGTTGGCCGTGGATGCCGAAGCGCAGGACATTAAGGCCGTGTACGGCGTTACGATGATACACCGGGGCGCCGATCGCCTCGGCTTCGAAATATTCCATCTGCCTGAGGGCTGGTTCGCTCGCGCTACAAGAGTTTATTTGAAAGTTCTGATGAGCGTGTTGACGAACAAGCYGCGAACACTGAAGAAGAAGCAAAGCCAGAACAAAGAGGCGTTCTCCCCTCGGATGCTGCTTATGCCGGCTTCGACGATCAGACGTTATGCGACGAATAAGCTTAATAAGCTGCAAGAGGAAACCGAGCGTCTCACGGACGCCGTGGAAAGATCGATTGGCGCAGCTGCCGACGAGGCTGCTCAATTAGGTACGAAGACAACAGCCATATAGGAACGGATCGGAATGGTATTATTGCTAATATTGCMGGTATATCGAGGTTAACGCCTTCATATGCCGGCTTTTTTTCTTTGCTGACTGCAAATACACAAAAAGGCGGAACATGGTTATCCATGTTCCGCCTTCCTATACGAGGAGCTAATTACATTTTCATTACGCCGCCCGTGCTGGCGGATGTAACGAGGTGAGCGTAACGCGCAAGGTAGCCGCGTTTGATCTTAAGCTCGAAGCCAGGCCATGCGGCACGGCGTTTCTCGAACTCTTCGTCGCTGATGAGCAAATCCATCGTACGGTTGTTCATGTCGATCTCGATGATGTCGCCGTCTTGTACGAAAGCGATTGGTCCGCCTTCAGCAGCTTCCGGCGATACGTGGCCGATACTGATGCCGCGGGACGCGCCGGAGAAACGTCCGTCTGTGATAAGGGCAACCTTCGCGCCTAGTCCCATGCCGACGATTTGCGACGTAGGAGCGAGCATCTCAGGCATGCCAGGGCCGCCGCGCGGTCCTTCGTAACGGATGACAACGACGTGGCCTTCTTTGATCTTGCCGTTAGCGATACCGTGAAGCGCATCGTCTTGGGAATCGAAGCAGATAGCAGGACCTTTGTGGTAGCCGCCAACCGACTTGTCGACAGCGCCTGTTTTAATGATTGCACCGTTAGGTGCAAGGTTGCCGAACAATACAGCCAGGCCGCCGCGAGCGGTATGCGGGTTGTCGATCGTGTGGATGACTTCCGTATTCTGGATCTCGCAGCCTTCGACGTTCTCGCGAAGCGTCTTGCCCGTAACCGTCAATGTAGTGCCGACCAATGCGCCTTCCTTCTTGAACAGCTCGTTCAGAACGGCGCTAACGCCGCCTGCTTCGTGCACGTCCTCGATGTGCCAATCGGATGCAGGAGCGATTTTAGCAAGATGCGGTACGCGCTCTGCTACTTCGTTGATGCGCTCGATTGGGTATTCAATGCCTGCTTCGTGAGCGATAGCAAGCGTGTGAAGTACAGTATTAGTCGAACCGCCCATTGCCATATCAAGCGCAAAAGCGTTATCGATTGCGTCTTTCGTAACGATATCGCGCGGCTTTATGCCGAGATCGATAATTTTCATAAGCTGGCGAGCAGCTTCTTTAACGAATTCTTTACGTTCCGGGGATACGGCAAGAATCGTGCCGTTGCCTGGCAATGCAAGGCCAAGGCCTTCAGCCAAACAGTTCATCGAGTTCGCCGTGAACATACCGGAGCAGGATCCGCAAGTCGGACAACCGAATGCCTCAAGCTCGAACAATTGCTCGTCGTTGATTTTGCCTGCTTGGTGAGCGCCAACGCCTTCGAATACGCTGGATAGCGAGATCGAACGGCCGTCGGATGTTTTGCCGGCTTTCATCGGTCCGCCGCTGACAAGCATCGTAGGGATATTGACGCGAAGCGCGCCCATGATCATCCCTGGCGTAATTTTGTCGCAGTTCGGGATACAGACCATGCCGTCGAACCAGTGCGCGTTAACGACCGTCTCGATCGAGTCTGCAATGATTTCGCGGCTTGCAAGCGAGTAGCGCATGCCGATGTGGCCCATTGCGATACCGTCGTCGACGCCGATTGTGTTGAATTCGAAAGGTACGCCGCCAGCTTCGCGAATCGCTTCCTTAACGAGCTTGCCGAATTCTTGAAGATGCACATGACCGGGAATAATATCGATATAGGAGTTGCAAACTGCGATAAAAGGCTTGTCGAAATCTTCCTCTTTAACGCCTGCGGCACGCAATAAGCTGCGATGCGGTGCGCGGTCGAATCCTTTTTTGATCATGTCTGAACGCATTCTCTTAGCCGCCATTATAAAGCCCCCTTAACATAATTGGATCATTGTGGAATAATAAAATTCGTCATGCATGCATGACGTTATAAAAAACATCGATACTCACCAGTTTATCATATCGGACAACCGTTGGCTACAGAGTTGACTGCTCATTAATGAAGCGTTAGGCAACGTATGGGAAAGGGGAAGAAAGCTAAAGAAATCATTAAGAAACGCTTAAACATTGTGAAATTGCGCCGTACGACAGGACATGTCGAATCGAATCCTGTATAGTGAGCTCATCAAAGCTTGCGGACTCAATGACGAAAGGGTGGTTAAAAGTGGATCGACGCATATTAATTGTAGACGATGAGCGGGAAATTGCCGATCTGATCGAAATTTATTTGAAAAACGAAGGGTTCGAGACGGTGAAAGCTTATGACGGCGAACAGGCACTGGATACATTCGCGAAGCACTCGTTCGATCTCGTCATTCTCGATATTATGATGCCCAAGATGGACGGACTTGAAGTATGCAGACGGTTGCGGCAGAATCAAGCCGTGCCGATTCTCATGCTGAGCGCGAAAACGCAGGATATGGACAAAATAATGGGGCTGATGACGGGTGCGGACGATTATATGATCAAACCGTTTAATCCGCTTGAGCTGCTTGCGCGGGTACGCTCCTTGCTGCGCCGTTCGTATCAGTACAATACTCCTCCGGCAGAAGCGCCCGTGTCTGCGCGCGAAGATCGCGAGCTGCGTCTCGGCCCTCTCCGCATCGACAGGCTTAGCCATACGGCGGAGGTGAACGGCAAGGCGCTGCATCTCACGTCTACGGAATTCGGCATCCTATATTTGCTTGCGGGCAACCCGGGGCGCGTCTACAGTGCGGAGGACATTTTCCATCATGTATGGAAAGAGAAGTACTTTGATTCAAACAATACCGTTATGGTGCATATAAGCAAGCTGCGGGATAAGCTCGATAAGGAGCTTGGAGAAAAGCTCATTATTACGGTATGGGGGGTTGGCTACAAAATTGAAGGGTAACATCGCTTGGCGTCTTATGTGGCGCTTGATTTGGCATTTGGCGCTCAGTATAATTCTGGCCGTTATTTCGGTTGCCGCTGCATTAATGGTCGTTGAAACGTTAGTTTCCGGCACGGTATTTCGTTACTACCTGCGTGATATTGTCGATATTTTCGGAATGAGCATACTGACGTATACGGCTGGCATTATTTTATTTTTTGTTTATTTTTTCATATTGCAATGGCTGCAGTATCGTTACCTGATAACAATTAATGATACGGTGGGCCGGATCGCAAACGGCCAACTCGACTTTGATTACCAAATGGAAGTGAATGCGCGCTCGCCCTTTGGACTAATGGCTGGCAATCTGAACCGTATGGCTGGCAGACTCGATCAAGCGCTTTTGGAGGAACGAAGGGCTGAGCAGGCCAAGAACGAATTGATCACGAATGTATCGCATGATCTTCGGACGCCGCTCACTTCCATTCTCGGGTATTTGGGATTGATCGAGCAGGATCGATATCGGGATGAGGTGGAGCTTCGCCATTATGTGCAGATTGCCTATGACAAGTCGCAGCGGCTTAATGTGCTCATCAACGATTTATTYGATTATACGCGTATGAGGCATGATTCCGTGGCGATCCAGCGTATAAGCTTCAATCTGATCGAAGTGCTTGGTCAGTTGCTTGTCCAGTATCATATGCCGCTGCAGGAAGCGGGAATGGAAGGGCGCCTGCATACGGTTGAAAAATCGATGATCGTTAGCGGAGACCCGATCATGCTCGTGCGCGTATTCGAAAATTTAATCGCTAATGCGATGGCATACGGCAAGGAAGGCAAGCTGGTGGAGCTGCGCGTTCAGCGCGACGCTTCGGGGGCGAAGGCCACTGTAGAAGTCATCAACTACGGCGAGCCCATCTCCGCACTTGATCTGCCGCATATATTCGAACGATTCTACCGCGCGGATAAGTCGCGTACCGAGTGGGCCGGAGGCTCGGGGCTTGGGCTTGCGATTTCGAAGAGTATCGTCGAGAAGCATGGAGGGTATATTGATGCGGTAAGCGACGCGAGCCGGACGGCATTCCGGGTAACCTTGCCGGTTGTTAAGGAATAGTGAGGCCATTTTAAGGTTTTCTTATGATTTATTTACGTTCTCCTTAAACTGCGGCTTCTATAATGAAGCCAAGCATGAAGGAGAGGGGTATGAATCATAATGAGACAACAAGCAGGACAAACGAATCGGAATCCTAACGGCGGCGGATTTAAGGTAAGGGTCATTGGAGTCGCGGTTGTTGCTATAGCGTGTTTTTATTTGATTAACGTTTGGCATGGAAAGACTGGCGCGGCTGCGCCACATGTTGAGGCGAAGGCTGCGATCATGATGGATGCGGGCACTGGTGAGGTGTTGTTCGAGAAAAACGCGGACGTAGCGCTTCCGCCGGCCAGCATGTCGAAAATGATGACGGAGCTGATCGTGCTCGATCTCGTTAATGAAGGCGCGCTGAACTGGAACGAAGTCGTAACGACGAGCCGGTATGCGGCAGGCGTACCGGGCTCCCAGGTTGGCTTTAACGCCGGTGAGAACTTCACGGTACGGGAATTGTTCGAGGCGCTGACCGTTCATTCGGCTAACGATGCCGCAGTCGCCATTGCCGAGTATGTGGCGGGGAGCGAGCCTAAGTTCGTTGCCTTGATGAATAGCCGAGCAGAGCGAATCGGAATGTCCGAGCAGGCAGTATTCGCGAATGCGACAGGACTGAATCGCAACGACCTGACGCCTTTCGCTGAATCCGCTTCGGATGGCGATACAATGCTTACTGCTTCCGATATTGCGCTGCTCGCTGGACATCTGTTGAACAAATATCCGGAAGTGCTTGAAGTGACGAGCCGAAGCAGCATTAAGCTTGCGACCTCTGGACAACGACTTGCCTCTACGAATCAGATGCTGGCAGATATGCCGTTCGCCTATCCGGGCAACGACGGTCTAAAGACGGGTTATACGCCTGAGGCCGGTTATTGCTTCACAGGTACGGCTAAGCAGGACGGACGTAGGCTGATCACCGTCGTCATGGGGTCGGCAACATCGGAATCGCGGTTCGAGGAGACACAGCAGTTGTTCAAGCTTGGCTTCCACGGGCAGAACGGTGGACTGCTCACTGCTGTTCAGAATAGTCTCGGACTAATGGGAGAGACGATCATTGGCTTTGGCCGTTAGATGATTGTTTGGTTATCTATATATAGATGGATGTGTAGTCCAGTTGCTGGCATTTATGCGGCGGCTGGATTTTTTTTGCATGCTGGAGATTGACAAGCATAAGCTTTCTATTAAATAAGGTCGCTTCTCGCATTTCTAGAGAAAAACCGTTCTCTATGGAAATACATGTATGTCGATGTCATAAAATCTAACATCAATTATTTACTTCCATTGTGGGGGTGTCTATAATGGAAACATTAGGAGAAAAAGAAGAGGTGGAACGATGCAGTTAACCGAACGCGAGAAAGAAAAGCTGCTCATCACAGTTGCGGCGGATCTGGCTAGACGCAGAATGAATCGCGGCGTGAAGCTGAATTATCCGGAAAGCGTCGCTCTTATTACCTCTGAAATCATGGAGGGCGCTAGAGATGGTTTAACGGTAGCGCAGCTTATGGAATACGGGACGACTATACTGAAGCGCGATCAGGTCATGATTGGTATTCCGGAGATGATCCATGAAGTGCAGGTCGAGGCGACGTTTCCGGACGGTACGAAGCTGGTAACCATTCATCATCCGATAAGCGGCTGACAGGACATTATTGTGAAGGGGGCATGGCTTTGATACCAGGACAATATCGGACGGCTGCTGGAGAGATTGAGCTTAACGCAGGCCGCAGAAGAGCGCAGCTAATCGTCGTGAATACGGGCGATCGCCCTGTGCAGGTTGGCTCTCATTATCATTTTTTTGAAGTGAATCGCGCATTGACCTTTAATCGGGAACAAGCTTTCGGCATGCGTTTGGACATTGCCGCAGGCACAGCGGTACGTTTCGAGCCTGGCGAGGAGAAACCGATCACGCTCGTGGAGCTAGGCGGTTCGAAGCTCGCATACGGACTAAACGGCTTAAGCCGCGGCAAGGCGGAGATGGGCCAAATGCCGGATGACGTTCGGGAGCGGCTCGCCGCTTGGGAAGGGGGACAAGCATGAGCAGAATGGATCGTCAAAGCTATGCTGCTATGTTCGGCCCAACGACAGGCGATGCGGTCAGACTGGCGGATACAGAGCTGTGGGCGCAGATTGAGAAGGATTACACCTTTTACGGGGATGAATGCAAATTCGGCGGCGGCAAAGTCATTCGTGACGGGATGGGTCAGTCCAGCGGTGCATTGAGGGATGAAGGCGTGCTCGATACGCTTATTACGAATGCTGTCATCATTGATCATTGGGGCATTGTGAAGGCGGATATCGGCATTAAGGACGGCTTGATCGTAGGCGTCGGCAAAGCGGGAAATCCGGATATTATGGACGGCGTAACGCCGAACTTAATAGTCGGCGCAAGCACGGAGGTCATCGCCGGCGAAGGCAAAATCGTTACCGCGGGCGGCATCGACTCTCATATTCATTTTATATGTCCGCAGCAGATCGAGACGGCATTATCGTCCGGCGTGACGACGATGATCGGCGGCGGGACAGGTCCGGCTACCGGGACGAATGCGACAACCGTAACGCCAGGAGCCTGGCATATGAGCCGGATGCTGGAGGCGGCAGAGCATTTCGCGATGAATATCGGTTTCACGGGCAAAGGCAACGCCTCGTTCACCGCTCCGCTCATTGAGCAGATCGAAGCTGGTGCGATTGGGCTAAAGCTGCATGAGGATTGGGGAACAACTCCGGCAGCCATCGATGCTTGCTTGCAAGCTGCCGATCAATACGATGTGCAAGTCGCGATTCATACCGACACGCTTAATGAAGCGGGGTTCGTTGAAGATACGCTGGCGGCCATCGGCGGCAGAACCATACATACGTACCATACGGAAGGAGCTGGCGGCGGCCATGCGCCGGATATTATCGTCGCTGCAGGCGAGCTTAACGTATTGCCGTCATCGACGAATCCGACCCGCCCGTTCACGATCAATACGATCGAGGAGCATCTCGATATGCTCATGGTCTGCCATCATCTGGACAGCAGCATACCTGAGGATGTCGCTTTTGCCGATTCGCGGATTCGGCCGGAGACGATAGCGGCGGAAGATATTTTGCATGACATGGGCGTGTTCAGCATGATCAGCTCTGATTCCCAGGCGATGGGCCGAGTCGGCGAAGTCGTCATCCGTACCTGGCAGACTGCTGACAAAATGAAGCAGCAGCGCGGTCCGCTCGCTCCAGACACGGAGGACGGCGATAACTTCCGCATTAAGCGGTACATTGCCAAATATACGATCAATCCAGCGATTACGCATGGGATCTCGCATATTGTCGGTTCGATCGAGCCGGGCAAGTTCGCCGATCTCGCCATCTGGCAGCCGATGTTTTTCGGGGTTAAGCCCGACCTAGTACTGAAGGGCGGCATGATTGCCTATGCGCAGATGGGCGATCCCAATGCTTCGATACCGACGCCTCAGCCGGTATTCGGCCGGCCGATGTTCGGCAGCTTCGGCAAGGCGGTTCAGAGCAGCTCGATTACATTCGTGTCGCAAGCGGCCTTTGACCGTGGGATAGCAGAGAAGCTTGGGCTTCAGAAGCGGATCGAACCGGTAAAGGGCTGCCGTTCGGTGACGAAGAAGAACATGATCCATAATGATGCGACACCGACGCTGAAGGTCGATCCGGAAACGTATCATGTGACGGTCGACGGGGAGCATGTCACCTGCGAGCCCGCTGAAGTGCTGCCGATGGCTCAGCGTTACTTCTTATTTTGAGAGGAAGGGGGTAGCCGGTTGAACGACAATGTACGATGGCTCGCCATGCAGCAATTGCTTGATTCCGCGCTGCCGATCGGCGGATTCTCCCATTCCTTCGGTCTGGAGACACTCGTGCAGGAGGGAAGGTTGACGTCATCCACCGCGCTATACAACTATGCAAGTACGATGCTGCTCCAGAGCTGGGCGACGTCGGATGCGATGGTTATCAAAGCGGTATACCGAGATGCGCGGGCTGAAAGCTGGGAATCGCTATGGGCGGTCGAACGGCTTGCGCATGTGCAGCGAGTATCGTCTGAGACACGCGGCGGTGTAGAGAAGATGGGGCGGCGGTTGTTGCAGCTCGCTTCTGCGATTCATCCGCAGCTCGATTGGCTTCCGCTTCAATCAGCGTTGAAAGAAGGCCGATGTTTCGCGACTCATCCGTTAGTTCACGGCTATGCATGCTGGCAGCTCGGATTGTCCGAGGAGCGCGCGATTCAAGGCTATTTCTACACTTGTATTGTCACATGCATCAACAGCGCGCTTCGGCTAATGTCGATTGGTCAGACAGAAGGCCAATCTCTCATTGCGAGATTGACTCCGTTAACGGAAGACGCACTCGCAGTTGCCGCTCGCTTGCAGCCTGAGGAAGCTTACTCGAATATGCCGATGGCGGAGCTTGCCATGATCCGGCATGAACGTTTGTACTCGCGGTTATTTATGTCATAGGCTTTGCGAAAATCCAATATAGCAGCTAATTAGGCTCCAAATATGTGTTCTATCCTGCAAAAATCCAATATAGCGGATAGTTGTGGTTTTCATTCTATATAGTTGGCTTGAGAAAGAATCTAAAACAAAAACGGAGGAATGAATATGTGCCAAGKACAAGGACATACACATCAGGAATGGGAAAGCCCGATTATAGATGCTTCAAGACCGATACGCATCGGCATTGGCGGTCCGGTAGGCTCAGGCAAGACGGCGCTTGTTGAACGATTGACGAGAGAGCTGCATGAAAAATACAGCTTGGCTGTCATTACGAACGATATTTATACGAAAGAGGATGCGCGTATTCTGTTCAATACCGGCGTTCTTCCCGAAGAACGGATTATTGGCGTGGAGACGGGCGGCTGCCCGCATACGGCGATTCGCGAAGACGCTTCGATGAACTTCGAGGCTATTGAGGAGCTGGAGCGCCGTTTCCAGCCGCTTGAGCTGATCTTCATTGAGAGCGGCGGCGACAATCTGGCGGCTGCCTTCAGTCCGGAGCTGGTTGATCGGTTCATCTACATTATCGACGTAGCGCAAGGGGAGAAAATTCCGCGTAAAGGCGGTCCGGGCATTATGCGCTCCGACCTGCTAGTCATTAATAAGATCGACCTGGCGCCTTATGTCGGCGCTAGCCTTGAGGTGATGGAGGCTGATTCGCTGCGGATGAGAGGCACGCGCCCATTCGTATTTTCCAATATGCACGGCGGCGATGGCGTTGATGAGATTGTAAGCTGGCTGGAGCATGAGATTGCCCATGCGCGCGGCCATGCCCACTCCCATACGATCCAACTGGACAGCACTCCGCCAAGCCATCGCCATTCAGCTTCCTAATGAAGCAAGAACATTATGCGGCTGACGATGTCAGCATAGAGCAAGAGCAGCTCAGCATTGCATCAGGCATCGGCATGCCCCTTAGAATATCGGAGCTTCGCGCGGTCTTCGCTGTTGGCGTTGGACAGACGTATGTTGCAAGCAAATATCATACGGCACCGATTAAAATCGCCAAAGCATTTCCGATCGACGGACAGCTCGCAGTCATCGTTATGGATGTATCGCCCGGGCTGCTGAACGGCGACCGTTATGCGATGGATTGGATTTGCGAGGCTGGCGCGCATGTGATGATTACTAATCAATCCTATATGAAGGTCCATCCGAGCATGCCCGGCTGCGGTTCGTCGATGCTTCAAACCTTTGAGCTTGCCGACAACGCAATTGTCGAGAATATGCCTGAGCCGGTTATGCTCTTCAAAAATGCATCGTTCGCGAATGAGTCGATCGTGCACCTTCGTCCCGGCGCCGTATGGATGCAAGCCGACGTCCTTTGTCCAGGGCGGACGCTGCGGGGCGAAAGCTTTGACTACGTCGGCTACCGTAATTCGTTAACGGTGTACTATGAGGATGAACTTATATTCGCGCAGCGTCAACGGATCGAACCGAAGCAGCAGCGGCTTGAAGATGCAGGCTGCATGGCCGAGATGACGCATTTGGCGACGTTTTATTTGTTCTCCGATCGAATTTCATCCGCCCATCTGGAGCTGCTGCAAAATAAGTTGGATGAATACAGCGGGAATGAGTCTTCCGCCCGTCACAGCATAATAGCAGGAGTGTCGCGAACGCATAGGCACGGAATTGCCGTTACAGCGGCATCTACGGCAGCGTGGCCGTTGCAGGGGCTCATGCGCGAAATATGGCAGACATGCAGAGAAGGGTTGCTCGGTAAGCAGCCGCTTCGTTTCATGCAAGGGTAGCGCTGGTGACTGAAGCAGCTTAAATGCTGTCCCTTAAGGTTGTTTTTCGCCTTTAGGGACGGCTTTCTTTTTTTTAGTCAGGATTGACGCCGCAAGCTTTAAAAACTTATACTTCTCTAAAAGTAAGCCATTTACGACGATTAGGGGAGATGGCAGGTTTGAACGAGAATAATCATGACAAATTAAGTTTAATGCGGCAACTCGACGAGTCGTTTCGCCTCGTTCGAAGACAAATTAATATGGAATGGAATAGCTACAACGTACATGGATTAGGCATCACGCATGGCAGAATGCTCGTTATTCTTGGGCAATGCGGTGCTCTTAAGGCTTCATCGCTGGCTGAACAGCTTGGGATTACGAGCGGCGGAGTAACCGGTATTGCGGATCGGCTGATTGAGCTTGGCTACATCGAGCGCGAGCGGGGCGAGCAGGATCGGCGCGTCGTCATGCTTAAGATTACGGATGAAGGCAAAAAGATGGTTGAATTAATCGACCAAGTTCGCGATAAAATGATGATTAGGCTGTTCGACGGCATGACGTTAGAGGATATGCAACAGAGCTTGCGTATCTTTCAAATTATGGAGAAGAATATGGAGAAAACGAAGTCTAAGGCCTAGGATGCGATACGGTTGACCTATAGAAAATGTTCTTATCGCATGAAAGCGTATGATTTTGTTACAAATCGATGTATTATTCGACATTTATCACCGTTCGGCCCCGAAATGATGTAGAATAGAGAAGAAATTTGTCGAATTATTAGGATTGACAAATTCCGATAATACAACTAGGATTAAGAGGAATTAGACATCAATTATTTAGGGGAGATTAGGATGAAGAAAACAATCGTACTGGCTCTAGCATTGATTCTGATGGTAGGCTTAGTCGCTGCTTGCGGCGGTAACAAAAACAATAATGCAGGCAACACAACAAATAACGGCGCTGCTGAGGGCAAGAACGATGGCGATAAGAAAGACGCAAAGAAAATTGCGCTCGTATTGCCTGAGAAAATCGGCGTTAACAAGTTTTTCGTATTGATGGATGAAGGCTTCAAAAAAGCGGGCGAGGAATTCGGCGCGGAAGTGAAAACGATCGAGTCGACTGACCCTGCCGGATTCGAGCAAAACCTTCGCGCAACGGTTGCCGAAGATTATGATCTGATTATCACGGCTACGTTCCAAGCAGAAGACGCTCTGAAAAAGGTAGCAACTGAAAATCCGGACAAGCCGTTCGCGATTATCGATACAGTCGTAGACCTTCCTAACGTGCGCGGCGTTAACTTCCGTGAGCACGAGGCTGCTTACTTGATGGGCGCCCTAGCTGGCCTGTCCACAAAAACAAACACTGTAGGCGCTATTGTAGCAATGGATGCACCGTTGCTTGGCAAATACACTTCCGGCTTCGACCAAGGGCTTAAAAGCGTGAACCCGGATGCGCAGTTCCTCGTGAACTACGTAGGCAGCTTCGCTGATCCAGCGAAAGCGAAAGAACTTGCTTTGCTTCAATTCGACAAAGGCGCTGATTACATCGCAGGTATGGCTGCAGTTGGCGACAACGGCGTATTCGAAGCAGCTAAGGAAAAAGGCTTCTTCACTTCCGGTCAAGATACAGACCGTACGGACGAAGATCCTGCGCATGTCGTTCTGTCCCAGTTGAAAGGTACGGACGCGGTTGCTTACGAAACAGTAAAAGCATTCGTAGAAGGAACCTTCGCTTACGGCGCAGCCGACTACGGTTTGAAAGAAGGCGGCGTAGGTCTCACTTACGTAACGAAAGAAACAGCAACTCCGCTTAACAGCTTCATCAGCCAAGAAAATGTCGACAAAGTAAAAGCAATTGCCGAAGACATTATTTCTGGTAAAATCGTAGTTGAGAACCCGCTTACGAAATAATAGCTAATGTCGGCTGCTGACCAGCAGCCGGCTAGTTATCTCCTTCAATAGAACCTACCTCTGCAGCAAATAGAGGCGGTTCTTTTGTTGTGATTAGAGAAGAAAGGAGCTGAACGCCTTAATGCTGCTGCAAATGGACAATATTACAAAATCGTATGGAAGCGTCACGGCCAATAGCGGCGTAAGCTTCAACCTGCAGAAAGGCGAGATCCATGCCCTAATTGGCGAGAACGGCGCCGGCAAAACGACGCTGATGCGTATTTTGTACGGAATGGAGAGCCCGACAAGCGGTGAAATTAGGTTGAACGGGCAAGCCGTTTCATTTGACAGCCCTGCGGCTGCAATCGCGAATAAGATCGGCATGGTTCATCAGCATTTCATGCTTTTCCCCTCGTTCACCATTGCTGAGAACATTGTAATCGGACGAGAGCCGTCGAAGGTCGTAGGCTTCGATCGCAAAACGGCGATTGCCGATGTCGATGCGCTGAGCAAGCGTTACGGGATGCCCGTCGATCCTACGCAAAAGGTGGAGGAGTGCTCGCTGGGCGTTCAGCAGCGCGTCGAAATATTGAAGGTGCTGCATCAAGGCGCGGAAATCATTATTTTGGACGAGCCGACCGGCGTGCTGACTCCGCTTGAGGTTAAGGAGCTATTAATTGCGATTAAGGAGCTTGCCCGTACAGGTAAGAGCTTCATTATTATTAGCCACAAGCTGCAAGAAATTATTGAAGTTGCCGACCGCATTACGGTTCTCCGCGACGGTAAAGTAACCGGTTCGATGAGAGCGGCGGATACGAATGAGGACGAGCTATCGCGTCTCATGGTTGGACGTGAATTAGTACAGTTAACGCGCAACGAGGCAACTCCAGGCAGGCCGGTATTGGAGGCTCAGAACATCTCGATCCGCGGCTCAAGGACGAAACCGACGCTTGATGGGATCAGCTTGCAAGTGAAGGAAGGCGAGATTGTCGGTATTGCCGGGATATCCGGTAACGGACAGTCAGAGCTTATTGGAGCGATCGCCGGTCTCGTGAAGATTGATAGCGGCTCGATTAAGCTGCTCGGACAAGAATCGGCAGGGGCACCGGTTCGCACCATTCGCGAGCGTGGTCTTGCCCATATTCCGGAGGACCGTTACCAATGGGGTGTTGCGAAGGATGCAACCGTAACCGAGAACGGGTTGATGGGGCATGCGAATAAGCTGCAGAAGTACGGCTTGCTGCGCGGAGCATTGATCCGCGATATGGTCGCGGAGTGGGTCAAGCGATTCGGGATAAAGACGGGATCGTTGTCGACGAAAGCGCAATATCTATCGGGCGGCAATCTGCAGAAGCTGATCGTTGCGAGAGAGCTGGCGCAGAATACGCCGTTCTTAATCGCTGCCGAACCGACAAGGGGCGTCGATGTCGGCGCAATGGAAATCATTCATGGCGAACTATTGAAGAAACGCGATGAGGGCGGCGCCATATTGCTCGTTTCCTCGGAGCTTACTGAAATATTGAAGCTCTCGGATCGGATCCTTGTTATGTTCGAGGGACGTATTGTCGGGGAGCTTGAAACGCATTCGGCTACGGAAGAGCAGATTAGTTTATTAATGGCGGGAGGGAAGCGGCATGGAAAAGCTGAAACAACTTAGTAGCGGGATGCTCCAGCCGCTCCTGGCGATCATTGTCGGATTGGCAGCTGGTGCCATTGCGATTGCCGTTGTCGGCGGCAACGTGCTTGAGACTTACGGCGAGATGTGGAAAGGGGCTTTCGGAAGCTTCTTCTTCGTGACGAATACGCTGGCGAGAGCAACACCGATCATACTCATCGGTCTTGGCGTAGCGCTCGCATTCCGAGCCGGATTTTTCAATATGGGCTCTGAAGGACAGATGGTGCTCGGCGCGTTAAGTGCTGCGCTAACCGCCATATATTTGCCCGGTCCGGGCTGGTTGAAGCTGATAGCTGCGCTAATCGCTGGAATTATTTCCGGGGGAATATGGTCTGCGTTCGCGGGCTGGCTGGATGCTAGATTCAGAATGAATTTGCTTATTACGACATTGCTTCTTAATTATATAGCGACCTTGTTCGCCGGTTATATTGTATCTTATCCTCTGAAAGACAAGACGGGTTCAGCAGCTATGGCACAGACGGTCATGATCGAGAACAGCGCTTGGCTGCCGAAGCTGTTCAGCGGCATGAGCTTGCATGCCGGATTCCTATTTGCTTTCGCCGGAGCGCTACTCTTGTACTTCTTCATGAAGTATACGGTGAAGGGCTACGAGATTCGAATGCTTGGCGGCAATCCGTTGTTTGCAGGCTACGGCGGCGTTAATCGCGGCAAACTAATGATGTTCAGTATGTTCGTGAGCGGCGGCTTCGCGGGACTGGCCGGTTCCGTCGAAGTGCTGGGTACGCAATACCGGTATATTGACGGCGCTTTAACGACGCCAAGCTACGCATGGTCGGGCATTATGGCGACGCTGCTCGCAGGCTCTAATCCGATAGGCACGGCAGTCGCTGCTATCCTATTGGCCGCGCTTCAGACAGGCGGCATGGGCATGGAGCGGAATACCGAAGTGCCGCTGGAAGTATCGAGCATTATACAAGCGGTGCTCATCTTGTTCGTATCCGCGAAATTTACGTATTCCTTCATTAAACGTAAGAAAGCGAGGGGTGACAATGGAACTGTTTGATGTCTCGCTCTTTGCTTCCATGCTTCGGCTGGTAACGCCGATTCTGCTCGCGGCGCTCGGCGGCGCCATCTGTGCCCGTGTCGGACTGTTCAACGTCGGTCTCGAAGGATTGATGCTGACAGGAGCATTCTCGGCTATCGTCGGCAACTACTATACTGGCAATGTGTGGCTAGCCGTCCTTTTCGCGGTATTGTGCACGGTGATCTTCTCGATGCTGTTCGCGTATATGAGCATACATCTGAAGGCGAATGCAATCGTTGTCGGTATCTCTCTTAACTTCCTGGCAGCCGGATTAACGACTTTCCTGTTGCGTGTTATATTTGATGTGAAAGGCGCTTATTATAACAAGGATATGGTGGGCTTGCCAAAATGGGATATTCCATTACTGCGCGATATTCCATGGCTCGGCGATGTGTTGTCTGGCCATACGCCGCTCGTATACTTATCGATCATACTCGTTATCGCGCTTCAGCTGTTCTTCTTCAAGACGGTTACAGGCTTCCGCTTGCTGGCATCCGGCGAAAATCCGACTGCCGCGAGAAGTCTCGGCATTAAGGTTACGCGCATTCAGTATGGAGCGGTGCTGCTGTGCGGCGTGCTCTGCGGTCTTGCCGGAGCTCAGCTGTCGCTCGGCAACGTGACGATGTTCACGGAAGGAATGACGGCGGGCAGGGGATTCATCGCGCTCGTCGCGACGATGCTTGGTCAGTCGAATCCGCTAGGCGTAGCGGCGTCCAGCTTGCTGTTCGGTCTTATGGATGCGCTCAGCTTGAGATTGCAGGGCTTCTCGCTGCCGACCCATTTTACGATGATGCTGCCTTATGTGGTAACGATTGTGGCTATGCTCATATTCAAAGACAAAAGCTATATGCAGGAAGCGCGCAAGGCGAACGAAAGCTCGCGATAAGGCGGGCTTACCTGCAAGACAG
This sequence comes from Paenibacillus sp. 2TAB19, assembly GCF_052115185.1. Taxonomy (NCBI): domain Bacteria; kingdom Bacillati; phylum Bacillota; class Bacilli; order Caryophanales; family Paenibacillaceae; genus Paenibacillus; species Paenibacillus sp. 2TAB19. The sequence continues at coordinate 117,524 of NZ_JBFRGE010000008.1, forward strand.
AGGAGGTACGGTATATGCATAATAAAGCAGAACGACTGAAGAAGGTGAAGACGGTCAAGCAGGCCGCCGTCGCGCCAGAGATTGCGCATCGCGTGCCGCCGGGCCAGACCGTTACGGAACGATTCCCGATTCTGCATGAAGGCGACGTGCCTGAATACGATCTAAGCACATGGTCGCTTCGTGTATTCGGCGAGGTCGAAGAGGAGCGCAGCTTCAGCTTTGACGATCTGCTCGCGTTGCCGCAAACGTCGCAGGTGAACGATATTCATTGCGTGACGCGTTGGTCCAAGCTCGATACGGAGTGGGAAGGCGTGCGATTCATCGATTTGCTGCCGCTGCTCGGCGTGAAGCCGGAGGCGAAGTACGTGATGATTCATGCAGACGAAGACTACGATACGAACTTGCCGCTTGAAGACATGATGCGTGAGGACGTGTTGCTTGCTCATCGCTTCGATGGCGAGCCGTTAACGGACAAGCATGGCTGGCCGATGAGGCTTCTCGTGCCTCACTTGTATTTCTGGAAAAGCGCCAAGTGGATTCGCGGTATCGAGTTTATGAAGGAAGATCGTCCTGGCTTCTGGGAACGCAACGGCTTCCACAATTATGCTGATCCATTCCTCGAGCAGCGCTTCACTAGTGAAGAGAACGAAATGCCCGAGGATGAGTGGATGAAGAAGGAGTTTGATTAAATCATGTCTACTATGTTGCCTATATTGCAAGTAAATCCGGAAGACTTGCCGGAGTACGCGATCGTATGCGGCGATCCTCGCCGCGCGGAGCTTATATCGCGCAAGCTGACGAATGCGAAGGAGCTGGCGTTCGCGCGCGAATATCGTACGTTCGTTGGTGAATACGAAGGTGTTGCTTTGGCCGTTGTCAGCCATGGCGTCGGTTCTCCGGGCGCAGCCGTATGCTTCGAGGAGCTGATCCGCGGCGGCGTGAAGACGTTGATCCGCGTTGGTACGGCGGGCTCGTATTCGGCTGACCATCCGGCGGGAAGCTTGATTGTCAGCACGGCTGCCGTGCGTGCGGAAGGACTTACGCATCAGCTCGTACCTGACGGCTTCCCAGCCGTTGCCGACAGCGACATCGTTGCGGCGCTATACGAATCTGCGTTGGAGAGCGAAGGCATCGTGAAGAAAGGCATTACGGTAACATTGGATGTGTTCTTCTCCGGCGTCGTCGATGTTCCGCACAAGCAATACAAAGCCGCAGGCGTGCTCGCGGTAGAGATGGAGATTGCGGCATTGTATGTGGTTGCATCTTTGCGCGGCGCAAGAGCGGGCGCGATCCTTGCCTTGGACGGCTACGCCGACTCCGATCTGGCGGGCGAATACGATCCGCACACCGATGTTGTCGCGAAAGCGGTCGAGCGCGAGATGGATACGGCGCTTAAGGCGATCGTGAAGCTGGCTTCTGCTTAGCAGAAGGCAATTAACACACTTGGTCGAATAACTGGAGAAACTCCCTCTATTTCAGAAGAATGATTCGAATTCTGAGGAATAGCTGGAATTTCTCCAGTTATTTTTGCTTGGTAGGCTCTTTTGGAGCGGATGTATAGGAATTAACGGGAGTTTCTCCTGTTGTTTTTGAATTAAGCTAGGCAAGCCTGAAATTAACGGGAGAAATTCCCTTTATTGTTCAGGATACGGTTACTATGCACACGGACTTTTGCGGCTATGTCATTCTTTCGACAGGTTTGATATGCTAGGGGGACTAGGGAAGACAGGGGGAAACGGTTGTGAGCGGCGCGCTATTCAAGTCGGACTGGCTGGATCAAAATGTTCATCCGCATGTATATGCCTATTACTTTAAGGAGTGGTCGAACTATACGATGAACGATCATAGGCATGATTCGATCGAGATCATGTATGTCATATCGGGTCAGTGCCGAATTGAGCTCGCGGCTACAGCACGCCGTCCGGAGCGTTCCTTCTCGCTGAAGAAAAACGAGTTCATCATTCTAGACGCGAACGAGCCGCATCGGCTCATCGTGGACGAACGCGGCCCATGCCGAATGCTGAACGTGGAATTCGATATGCGCGAGAAGGAAACGGCGTTTCCTTCGATCYGGCAGCTTGCCTCCGAGGATGAGGATGTGAACCTCTTGGTTGCGCAGCCATCGTCTTATTTGGTGCTGCGCGATACGAATGATCYATATCCCGTGCTAAAAAATCTCGTTCTCGAGCTCGACAATCGGGAGAAGTCCAGCCGCGTGCGGACGCAGTTGCTTTTTGCCCAATTGATTATGACGATTGCACGTATCTATAGCGACGATCTGAAGCAGGGTGCGAATGCGGCGGATCTCTATGTGAAGCAGGCTACGGAGTACATGCATCATCATTATGATCAGGATATACAGGTGAAGGACATTGCAGCCGCAGTCAATCTGCACCCCGGCTACCTACATCGTCTATTCACGGCGAATACGGGCAAGACGATTACGGTGTACTTGACGGAGCTGCGGATGGAGAAGGCGAAGATGCTGCTGCGTCAGACCGACATTGCTATAGCCGATATATGCGATTATGTGGGAGCGCAGAGCCGACAATACTTTCATGCGATGTTCAAGAAGTATACGAATCAGACGCCAATTGCTTACCGCAACTCGTTCAATACACATAACATGGACGGTTGGAGAAAACCTGAAGGATTAGGAAAGTGACGATTTCTGACAGGTTGCCGCTTAGGTAGTCACAATATTGATAACGCTTCCGATTCATCGTTGCTACAATGAAGTTGAGCTTGAACAACGATAGTTCATTTTGAATCGGAGGGAAAACATATGTCATCATTCAAAATCGCTTTTATCGGAGCCGGCAGCATCGGCTTCACGAGAGGTTTGCTGCGAGACCTGCTTGCTGTGCCGGAATTTCAAAGCATTGACGTCGCTTTTACCGATATTAACGCACATAATCTGGGCATGGTAACGGAGCTGTGCCAGCGCGACATTAACGAGAACGGTTTATCGATTCAAATTCAATCGACGACGGATCGACGGGAAGCGCTTAAGGATGCGAAATATATTATTTGTACCATTCGCGTCGGGGGACTTGAAGCTTTCGCTACGGATGTGGACATCCCGCTGAAGTATGGCGTCGATCAATGCGTGGGTGATACGCTGAGCGCTGGCGGCATTATGTACGGCCAACGCGGCATCGCCGAAATGCTCAATATATGCCGGGATATCCGCGAGGTTGCCGCTTCTGATGCGCTGCTGCTGAATTATGCGAACCCGATGGCAATGATGACGTGGGCTTGCAATAAATATGGAGGCGTACGTACGATTGGCCTGTGCCACGGCGTACAGGGCGGCCACTGGCAGATAGCTGAAGCATTCGGACTGAAGCAAGAAGAAGTCGACATTATTTGCGCGGGCATCAACCACCAAACGTGGTATATCCAAATCAAACATAATGGCGAGGATCTGACTGGCAAGCTGCTTGAGGCGTTCGAAGCGCATCCGGATTTCAGCCGCACGGAGAAGGTTCGCATTGATATGCTGCGCCGCTTCGGCTATTACAGTACCGAATCGAACGGACATTTGAGCGAATATGTGCCTTGGTATCGGAAGCGTCCAGAGGAAATCATGGATTGGATTGATCTCGGTTCATGGATTAACGGCGAGACTGGCGGTTACCTGCGCGTATGCACGGAAGGGCGCAATTGGTTCGAGACCGACTTTCCGAACTGGATGAAGGATCCGGCAAATGAATTCAAGAGCGAGCTTCGCAGTCATGAGCATGGCTCATATATTATTGAGGGGCTCGAGACAGGCCGAGTCTATCGCGGACACTTCAATGTCGAGAATAAGGGCGTCATTGCGAACTTGCCTAATGATGCGATTATTGAAGCTCCTGGTTACGTTGACCGCAACGGCATCTCGATGCCGACAGTCGGCGATCTGCCGCTAGGTCCGGCAGCCGTATGCAATGTGAGCATATCGGTACAGCGTTTGGCTGTTGAAGCAGCTGTTCATGGCGACGATATGCTGCTGCGCCAAGCGTTCATGATGGATCCGCTTGTCGGAGCCGTGTGCAATCCGAAGGAAATTTGGCAAATGGTCGATGAAATGCTGGTGGCGCAGGAGCAATGGCTGCCGCAATATACGGATTCTATCGCTGCCGCGAAGAAGCGTCTGGCGGAAGGTCCATTGCTGCCGACGAAGGATTATGCAGGTGCGGCTCGCTTGAAGGTGAAGACGGTCGAGGAAATGCAGCAGGATCGTGATGCGGCGAACAAAAACGCCGGCGAGTCCGATAAAGGCAAAGAGCGCGCCAGCGTCTAGCACGCTCCAGTCCCTTACTAGCCCAAACGAGGCGCGTATTGCAGCTCAATGGGGAAGAGTACGGCATTGTCCGGACTCCATTTGGGCGGACCGTATTTCTTAATATAACCGAGCTTGTTCAGATCGCTTGCTGCGGATTGCTCTCTGTCCATCTCACGGAACAGCTCCCAGCAGGCGATTACGTCGTTCAGGGCACGATGCCCGCCGATGAGCGGAATGCCGTATTTGTTGCACATATCCTTGAGCGTATGCGGATAGTGATGGCGCATACGGCTCATCGTCAGCGTATCGATAAACGAGTTGCGGAACGAACGGCCGGCGATGCGCATTAGCGAATGGTGAAGGAAGCCGAGGTCGAACAGCGCATTATGGGCAATCAGCACATTGTCGCCGATCATTCGGTTCAGGATGCGGAACGCCGTATCCTCGTCCATGCCCCCGGCGGCCATCTTGTCCGTGATGCCCGTCAGCTCAGTAATCTTCGGCGACAACTTGCCGTCGAACGTAACGAGCGTGCTGAATTCGCTGGCGATCTCGCCGCCCACGCAACGGATAGCAGCGATCTCGATAACGCGATCCTTAGCCGGATCAAGTCCGCTCGTTTCAAAGTCGATAACCGTATAGTTAAGAGCATTATTCATTGCTTGAATCACCACATTTTCATCATATAATAAGTTCGGAAGGTTAACCTGCTACGATAAAATATTCGACAACGTTCGTTAGATCCCTTTCAAAACAAACAAAAAAACGCCTCATTCCGCTCAAGGAGAGCTGAAGAATGAGGCGTTCATTATTTCTCGTATGGATGCTTAGTGGTTGTTGCCGGATGCGTTTCCTTTTTTGTCGGACGATTTCGTTGTCGTGTTTTTGGCGCCATGGCCTTGCTGTTTGGACATGTCTGTTCACCTCCTATCGATGGGATCAGGTTAGTATGCGATGGGATTATAGCAGGCTATACTTCAAAGCTGGGCCGTTTCATCGAAGTTTGCGGTTTTCAAGCAGGGAATGGGCGTTTAATTAGAAGAACAACCGAATAAGAAGGAGGAAACAGGTTGCTGCGTTGCGATTATCCGACGATAACCTGCTTTTTCACGAAGAGAGCGCTTTCGCAGGGCGATGCCGACCCACAGTCCTATGTTAGAATGGACGCAAAGACATAAAAATACAAAAAAATGATGACGGTTAATCGGGGGATGCAGCAAATGGCAGGGACGAGCACGAGTTTGAGTACCAGGTTAAGGTCAATATGGGGGTTTGCGAAGAAAGAGCAGCTGCCGTCGGAACGAAGACTGAGCAGGGATGCAGTCACCGCGTTAATCATTCATAGCTGCTTTCAATTTGGCGCTTCGATGTCGGGGCTGTTTCTTAATCTGTATTTATGGCGGCTAACGCAGGATTTGACGGTCAACGGCATCTATAACATCGTCGTCTTCTTGCTGACACCGCCTACATTCGCGCTTGGCGGGTGGCTGTCGAAACGTCGCGACCGGATGGTTACTTATCGTCTCGGTATTGTCCTCATCGCATTATTCTACTTGATGGTCGTTATAGCTCAAGAGCAAGTTGCTCAGTACTACATAATGTTCGCTATCTTTAACGGTATAGCTGCTGGTCTGTATTGGACCGGCTACCTCGTCATTCAATATGATGTGTCGACAGATGCGAATCGTATCCGGTTTCTTGCCATCAACATGGTCGTGTTCAATTCTGCAGGGCTTGCCGGACCAGCGCTTGCGGGATTCATTATTCAGAGGAGCGAAGGGTTGCAAGGCTACATCTTCATCTTCATGCTCGCGTTCATCATGTTCGTCATTGCCGCTATAGTCAGCTTCCGCATCCCGATGGTGCGAAATCATCACAAGGCGTATTATTTGAAGTTCATGGGACTTGTGATGAGCAAAAATAGACAGTGGCTGAAGGCGTTATACAGCTTCCTCGTGCTCGGTTTGTTCCAAGGCATCATGCTGTTTCTTCCCAATATTATGTTGTTCCAAACCGTAGGCCGTGAGGATTGGGTCGGTTATCTCGGTGTATTCTTCTCGTCGCTGACGGTTGCGACCGGATATGTTATTTCGAGGCTGGCGCAGAAGGAGCATGTTCGCAAATATGTGATGCTGTCTACGACAGGAGTCGTGATCGGCTCGGCGCTGCTGCTGGTGCAAATGGAGTTTTGGTCGGTAGCTGTATTCATGATCCTTTTCTCGATCTGTAATCCGCTTGCTGTCAACACGCTTACCTCGTATTATTATCGATTAATCGGCACGCTGCCGCTCAAAGGTCAGCTTCGCGTCGAGTCGGTCGTCATGCGCGAGTTGTTCCTAAATATTGGCCGTGTTGTGTCCATCACGCTGCTCATCTGGCTAGCTACTGATCTAGAGTCGGCATGGATGCCTATTGTGCTGTTCACCATGGCAGTGCTGCAATACGTGCTTGTGCTGCTGATCAAAGAGAAGCAGGAAGCGTAACTAATTAGTCTGGATTGCTATATATAAATTTTGTTACAACACCTTGTTCCCTTTGTTTTGGGAGCGGGGTGTTGTTTTTTTATATAAGGATGGCGGCTTTTATACAAACAAGTTGGACTCGTGGGCGTTGACTGGTCAGTCAATCGTTTATTTTATGTTATTCACATGTTAGATATAGCGACTAAAATGATGTGTATTTAAATGCCGGTTAGTATATTTGTCCAATGAATTGCTAATTGTTTGGATTTCTGGACCAATGACTTTGAAGGTAGTAGGCTTTATTATTTAATCAAGGTTCATTCATGTTAGATAATATAACGTATGAATCAATTTTTAACCGAGTTTCATAGGGGGGTTGGCATGAAGCAAAACGTATGGAAAAAAAGGATTCACAACGTCAAACGGCATTGGTTACTGCTCGCGATGATCGTTCCAGGCATGGTCTACCTGTTTATTAACAATTACTTGCCCATGTTCGGAATCGTCATTGCTTTCAAGGATATCAATTTCGCCAAAGGGATATGGAACAGCGATTGGGTGGGCTTAGACAATTTCGATTATCTGTTTCAGACGAGGGATGCCTGGGTCATTACGAGAAACACGATTTTGTACAACGGTGCGTTTATCGTGCTCGGAACGGTCCTTGCGGTGGCTGTGGCTATTTTGCTGAACGAGGTCAAAATCCGCTTTTTCTCCCGATTTTATCAAAGCGTCATATTGCTGCCTTATCTGATTTCGATGGTCATCGTCGCGTATTTGGTGCTTGCTCTGCTCAATGAGGAGAACGGCTTCATGAACCATTACGTGCTGCCTCTTCTAGGGATTGATCCGGTGTCGTGGTACGCGGATCCAGGCAAATGGCCGTATATCCTGACGATTGTTCATTTGTGGAAAACGATTGGTTATTCCTGCATCGTCTATTTGGCCGCAATCGTCGGCATCAGCCAGGACTATTACGAGTCGGCCATGTTGGATGGCGCGACCAAATGGAGGCAGATCCGGAGCATTACGATTCCTCTGATCATGCCGACAATCATCATTATGACGCTTCTAGCCGTAGGCAAAATTTTTCACTCCGACTTCGGTTTATTTTATCAGGTTCCGCTTAATGCCGGAGCGTTGCAATCGACGACGGACGTCATCGACACCTATGTATACCGGGGGCTGATGACGTTTGGAGATTTCGGTATGTCCTCCGCTGCCGGTCTTTATCAATCCGTCGTCGGATTTGCGCTGGTGCTGTTCACCAACGCTTTGGTACGCCGCAAAAATCGCGATTTGGCACTGTTCTAAGAAAGGAGCGAAACCAAACATGAATGCTAACCGCGCAAACCAAACGATTTTGCACCTTGTGTTTATAATGATGAGCGCTGCCGCATTGTTTCCGTTTTTGCTGCTGCTTGCGGCGTCTCTGACGGATGAGGATGCTATTATCAGGAATGGTTACGCCTTGATTCCATCCGAGTTTAGTTTAGACGCTTACGCTTATTTGTTCGATAAATCCTCCTCGATATTGCGGTCATACGGCATAACGGCGCTTATCACCGTTGTCGGGACCGCGGCTGGGCTGCTTATTTCGACCTTGATCGCTTACCCGTTGTCCAGAAGCGTATTGCCGTTGCGAACGTTCGTTTCGTTTTTCGTGTTCTTTACGCTGTTGTTCAACGGAGGGTTAGTGCCGTTTTACCTCGTGTATACCGACCTGTTCCATTTGAAGGATACAATTTGGGCGCTGCTGCTGCCTAACTTGCTCACTAACGGGTTTTTCATATTGCTTATGCGCAGCTTTTTCTCCATCTCTGTACCCGGCGAGGTCGTGGAATCGGCATATGTGGACGGGGCCAACGAACTGACGATATATTACCGGATCGTAATGCCGCTTGCTCTGCCGAGCTTAGCCACTATCGGCTTGATGCTATTGATCTCCTATTGGAACGACTGGTATAACGGCTTGATCTTCATTAATGACGGCAAGCTGTTCAGTATTCAAAATTTGCTCAACCGCATGCTGGCCGACGTCCAATATTTGCAGCAAAACAATTTGTCGGGCCAGGCGGCTTCCATCACTTCGGTGCCGATCAGCACGGTCAGAATGGCCATTGCTGTTGTCGGTGTGCTTCCGCTCATATGCGCTTATCCGTTCTTCCAAAAGTATTTCGTCAAAGGGCTGACGGTTGGCGCGGTCAAAGGTTAGGCTGTTCCCGAATCAAATTCGGTTCGGCATAAATAAGAGAAGGAACGGGGAGGAATCCGAAATGCTGAAAACATGGAAGGGATTTCCGGGAGTCATTGCTTTATTGCTAGCGGCGGGTGTTGTGCTGGGAGCTTGCGGAAATGAGAACAAGGAGGGGCAGCCGTTCGGAGATGACGGAGATACGTCTGGTAAGTCCAATTATGAAATCGTTATGACTTACCCGGCTTTCGGTGATGTCTCCGACGTGCAATCGGTGCAGAATGCGATCAGTGAAATTACGTCGGAAAAGATCGGCGCCACCGTCAAGCTTGTTCCGATTAACGGCTCTAATTACGCCAATCAGATTAATCTGATGCTGTCGGGAAGCGAAAAGCTGGATTTGGCTTATACAAGCATCTGGTTTGGCTTCGAATCGCAAATAAGCAGAGGTCAGTTGCTGCCGATGGATAAGTATTTGACCGAATACGGCAAAGGGATTTTGGATGCCGTTCCTGAAGAGGTGGCCGAAGCTGGAAAAATGAAGGGTGAAACGTACGGCGTGCCTAGCATCAAAGCGTGGGCTCTGACGCCTAGTCTCGTTATGAGCAAAGAGCTCGTCGAGAAGCACGGTATCGATACTAGCGGATTGAAAACATGGAGCGACGCCGGGCCTGTGCTGCAGGTCATTAAGGATAAGGAGCTGGGAGTGGCGCCAATCGTCAGCTATACGGCGATGGAAACGCCGGGAAATGCGATGCTGTACTTCGATCCGCTCGGCAATACGTCGGGCGTTCTGAATTTCGAAGGTACGGACTATACGATACAAAATGTGGCCGAAACGGCCAAGTTCGCCGAAATGACGAAGCTAATGCGCGGGTGGTATGAAGCGGGTTATTTCAACAAAGATGTCGCGACGACACAGGAAACGGGTTCAAGTCAAATGAAATCGGGCAAAGCGTTTTCGTTCATTCGCAACATCAATGATTGTTATACCGAGTCCGTAGCGGCGGGAGTCGATCTCGTATGCGTACCGCTTGAATCGTCTAATATGACGAGGAACAGCGTGTCCTCCAATATGATGTCGCTTGCGAGAAACAGCGAAAATCCGGAAAAGGCAATTCAATTCATGGAACTGCTGTATACGGACGAAGCGGTAATCAACTTGTTCACGAACGGTGTAGAAGGCAAGCATTACGTGAAGAAGGAAGACGGCTTGATCGCCAAGCCGGAGGGGGTGGCGAGCACGGGCTACGATTCGAATCAATTCGCGGTCGGCAATAACTTCCTGTCCTATGTATGGGAAGGCAATGATCCGGAGATTTGGGCTAATCTTAAGGAGTTGAACGAAGGCGCGGTCAAATCGAGAGCGATGGGTTTCAGCTTCGATATCAATTCCGTGAAATCGCAAGTCGCCTCGGTAACTAATGTGATAAATCAGTATGACGGCGGATTGCAGACCGGAACCTCCGATCCCGCTTTGCTCGCCGAATACGCGAAGAAGCTGAAGGAAGCGGGAATAGAACGGATTATTGCCGAGAAGCAGAAGCAGCTAGATGAATGRCTCGAATCGAAATAACGAAAGGACGGAATGAACAATGAATTATCCCGTAATTGACGTGCATCATCATATTATCTCGAAGGCAATGCAAGCGAAGCAGCGCGAGTTGGGCATCGAAATTCCAAGCTTTATGCCGCAGTGGAGCCCCGAACGAGGCTTTGAAAAGATGGATTTGGCCGGTATTTCGTATTCGATTTTGTCGGCGCCGTCCGACTTGACCTTTATCGATCAGCCGTCGGCAAATACGCTCGCAAGGCAAATGAATGAAGAGCTTGCTTCATACGTGCAGCAGCATCCTCTTCGTTACGGGGCGTTCGCTACGCTTCCAATGCCTGATCCGGTATCCGCTCTGAACGAAACGGTTTATGCGCTAGATACGCTGAAGCTCGACGGAGTAGCGTTGTTGTCGAGCTACCAGGGCAAATATTTGAGCCACCCGGATTATGAGGAGTTGCTGACGGAGCTGAATCGCCGCAGMGCGGTCGTTTTCCTACATCCGATTCTGATTAAGGAGCAAATTGCGGGACTTAGTCCCGCCTTGCTCGAAGGGACGTTCGATACGACGCGGGCCGTGACGACAATGGCGGTGCACCGTATTTTCGACAAGTATTCTGCGATCAAGTTCATCCTTCCGCATACGGGAGGCATGGTTCCCTATATCAAGTGGAGAATCGCGCTTGCGGTGCTTGGACAGCATTCCTTTCAATTTGAGGCGACTGCGGAGCAGTTCGAGGAGGAAATCGCCAAGCTGAATCATTTGTACTATGATTCGACCTTGAATTTAGGTACGCTGCAAAAGCTCATAGAGCCAGACCGAATTTTGTTCGGCGCGGATATTCCGTGGCCGTCCGACAGCATCCTGCGGATGCAGCGAGATTCGGTCTTCGCCGAAGCTTCCAAGCTGAGCGAAGCCAATGCGAGGGCGATCGCGTACGGGAACGCCTTCCGGCTATTCCCCCGCATCGGCAGTCTGTTGAGCAATAGAATCGGATAATTGCCTATTGTTATGGCTTTGAATTTCTTTTGCTCCGGGAGGAATCTTTGTTTTCCTTCAAAAAGGGCTCGATTGCGAAAGCGACTCTGAACCGCAAGCTTTCGGCATGATCTTTCAAGTTGACTCCTGTGAGCTTTTCGCATTTTTCCAGTCTATAGATAACTGTGTTGCGGTGAATAAACAGCTGCTTTGCCGTCTCGAGAAGCTGACATTGGTTGTCCAGAAACGTCTTGAGCGTGCGGAGCAGCTCCTTCCTTTCACCGTCCGACATTGAAGCGAAGCTATGAAAAGTTTCCTCGTAAAAAATCTCCATCTCGTCGTAAGGCAGCAGTCTGAGCAGGTAGCTGATATCGTTCGATTTGTAAAACTGAATGAATCCTGTCTTATTCATTTGATATCCGGTTTGAAGAGCTTTAGCCGCTTCGTCAAAGGATAATCCGATATCCAAAATATTCGTTACCGGATTGCCGATGCCGAGCGATACGCTGAATTTTTCTTGGCTGTGGAGCTTGTGCGTAATGACTTTCAATTGTTCCGCAACAAGGTCCATTTCCCAATCCGAGTTTTCCAAGGAAAGCAGGAGCCCGAACAAATCGTTTCTAGTAAATAAAGTGATGTAGGAGTCAAGCTCGGAGAATCGCCGTTTGATGAGGTCGTAATAGACGTCGCGTTCGGATATATGTTTCTCCTCGAATGCGGCCGCATTGTTTTTGAACATTTGGTTGTCCTTTTTGATGGCGACGAGGAGGAAGGGGGATTGCGGCTTTAAGCCGTACTTTCGTCCTCGGCTAATCGCCTCGTGCTCGGACGTAATAATTCCGTCGATTAAATCCGAGAAAAATTCGTTTTTATATCTTCGGGAACGTTCTTTGACCGCTTGCTGTCTGAATATTTCCATGCCGATGACGTTGGATGCCTGCTCGAGCGCCAGCGTGTACAAGTTGGAGCGGGACGTGGGCTGCTGCAGCAGCACGATATAGCCTTCATGTCGGAACGTGGTTGTCGGATACAGATCGACATGCCGGTAATCCGATAGTTCGGGCTGGGTTAGACACAACGAAAACGCGGAGGTTAATGCAGGAAGCGCTTGAACAACGGAAATTAGCGGTTCCTTGAAATGGGATAGGGTTGCTTCGAAGTGGAAGGAAAAGATTTGGGTTTTATGACTAATGAACATAACGGGGGCGGTCAGCAATTGCGCCAGCGTCTCGATAATTTGCGGCACGCCACCTCCGTTCATCACCATGTCCGAAAACTGCTTGTGAATGGACAGGGAATACTGCAGCTCATAGTTTTTGTTGTCCAAGATGAGGCTGGTCGATTGCTGCAGCACTTCTCCGAGCGAATGTTGCACCTCCGATATTTCGATAAGCGGAAATTGAAGTCCATTGGCTGTGCTGATGATGGTCTCGGGAATGGCAAGCGCGAACCTTTTCGTCTTGACGGCAAGCCCGGGACAGCCCATTCGGTTCATCGTTTCGATTAAATCAATGAATAGATCAATCCTGTCTTTCATGAAATATCCGTTGGTCAACAGCAGCTCGCCGGGCTTAAGAAAGTTCAATATGTCGGGCGCATCCATAATGTTGACCGATTCGACCTTGCGGGATAACCCCTCGTTGCCGGCAATGACTTTGTAGTTTGTAAATACTTCATGATTCAAGAGAGTATCCAGAATCAAATCTATCAACTCCATTACGATAATTTATGTTAGATAATATAACATAGAATCAAGATAGAATGTACGATCCATACATGTTTTTTCGAAATATCTGTATAAACCTAACAAGCACATTACATCTCGACCTCGGTATAATTTAGAAAAGCACAAATGACAGCCAATAGGTGGCATGCAAAAGGAGAGGGAATACGGGGATATTATCTGGCTCGAAAAGGTTTCTTGGGGAATCGTGGATGTCGCTGCAGCCTTTCCACTCGCTGACCGGACAGCTGGCATTCGAGAAGAAGCTGCTGTCCAAGCTGCCTACTACGGCGGGGGAAAAAGCACAGCGTCTGATCGATGTGCTGCTTAACCAAGGAACGACCTCGATTCGAACGCATGTCGATGTCGATCCCGAGATCGGCCTTTCTCATCTGGAGAGCATATTGGAGGTCCGCGAACAATACCTGGGAACAATGAATATCGAAATCGTTGCATTTCCGCAGCAAGGCTTACTTCGTTCCGATTCGGTGCGCTTGATGAAGGATGCTCTGCGGGTAGGCGCCGAGCTGGTGGGCGGAGTGGATCCGGCCGGTCTCGACCGACAAGTGGATCGCAGCCTCGAAGCGATGTTCGATTTAAGCTCCGAGTTCAACAGCGGCGTCGATCTGCATCTGCATGATCCCGGACAGCTTGGGTTATATACGATTGAACGATTTGCGGAGTTGACGAAGCAAGCTGGAAAGGAGGGAAGAACGGTTGTCAGCCATGCGTATTGCTTGGGCGAAGTGTCGGAAGCGGAGTCGCAGCAGCTTGCGGCTAAGCTGAAAGAAGCGGAGGTAGGCATCGTGACCAGCGTTCCGATCGATCATCAGATGCCTCGGATTGGACAGCTAGTGAGCGCGGGCGTTAAAGTCGGCGTGGGCTGCGACAATATATTGGATGCATGGAGTCCGTTCGGCAATGGAGACCTGCTAGCAAGGGGGTCGCGACTTGCGGAGAAAAACCGATGGAGAACGGATAACGAACTTATGCAGGTGTATCCGCTCATTTCCGCCGGTTCTCTCGCACCGAAAGTGGGCGACCGCGCCGACTTTATGCTCGTACATGCCCTTAACGCTATGCATGCCCTAGCTTCGGTACCGAATAGGAAAGCAGTATTTGCAGGCGGCAGGCTTGTCGGTGGCGCTTGGTTTACCGAAGCAAAACAAATTAAAGACGAAGAGGAGAAGTGATTATAATGTCAACTGCTAACCGATTTCCGTTAATTGATACGCATACCCATATTTTATCGCCGCCTGTCGCGAGCAAAATGAAACAATTGAACCTATCAGGACCGCCTCAAATGGCGAACTGGACCCCGGAATCTCATCTCGAACAGATGGAGAAAGGGGGGATCGCGATGGGTGTTCTTTCTTCTCCAGGCACGCCGGAATTCGTACCGCCTACGGAGGCGACGGCGCTCGTGCGGGAAATCAACGATTACTTCGCATCGCTTGTTCAAGCGCATAAGACGAAATTCGGAGCCTTCGGAACGCTTCCGATGTTTAATGGAGATGTTGCGGCTCAAGAAGCGGTATACGCGCTGGACACGTTGAAGCTGGACGGCGTGGCCTTCCAATCCAGCAACGAGGGAAGATATTTGAGCGATCCCGTCTATGAGGAATTGCTATACGAGCTGAACGCTCGAAGCGCTGTCGTCCTTATTCATCCGATCTTGATCAAGGACCGTCCCGCAGGACTGTCTCCGGCTTTGCTGGAGGGCACGTTCGATTCGACCCGAAACGTTACGACAATGGCTGTACACAAAATTTTCGACAGGTTCCCGAACATTAAGTTTATTATTCCGCATACCGGAGGCATGGTTCCATACATCAAGTGGAGAATTGCGGTAACGGCATTGGCGAACGACGTCAACAACTTCTTGCGCATTGATTCAACGCAAGAAGAGGTGAAGGCGGAAATGGCTAAGCTGGATAACCTTTATTACGATACGGCCGTCAATTTGGGTGCGCTTCATAAGATGGTTCCATCCTCGCAAATTTTGTTCGGAACCGACATTCCGTTTCCGTCAGACAACATCGTAAAGCATCAGGTCGCTGCACTCTTTGCTGATCTCTCAGAATTAGGCGAGGAGAACGTCAAGGCAGCAGCCTATGAGAATGCACTGAAGCTGTTCCCAAGGCTGAAAGCTGCATTTGCCGGTTACTTATAGGCAGTGGTTCCAATACTGGACTTGTTAATTTAAAGAGCTCGTGATTCCGGGAAAGACTTGGAGATGCATACGATAGATGATATTCACAATGATGGTCATTGTGCTTTGGAGAACAATAGCTGTATAACAACACACTGCGGCGGCCGGTCCACTACGATCGGCTGCCTTTTTGTTGATCTAACGGGAAAATTAGTTCCAATATGTGTTAAAATTGAATATAAAAAAATACCATCTAAAGCATAGTTAAGTATCTATATTGAGGTGATATAGAAAGATGAGCCAATTCTACTTGGATGCGCCTTCACACATGCACCCCGGTGGTGGAAGCTGAACCGGCTATACTTGGAGTGAATGCATAAATGGGAGAGCATTGGTCAAAAGGAGAGTAGAGCTATGAAGGTTGTATTGGCATTTGATTCATTCAAAGGCAGCTTGAGCTCAAAGGCGGCAGGAGAGGCGGCGTCCAAAGCGATTCGCTCGGTTTTTCATGAAGCCGAATGCGACGTTGTATCGCTTGCCGACGGTGGTGAGGGGATGGTTTCAGCCGTGGTAGAGGCGGCAGGCGGTAAGTATGAATGCCTACAAGTAACCGGTCCTTTAGGAGAAGCGACGACTGCTGCTATTGGACTCATTCATGAAGAGAAAGTCGAGGGACCAACAGCCATAGTGGAGGTAGCTTCGATATGCGGTCTAACTATGGTGCCGGAAGGAGATCGCGATCCTGAACGGACAAGCTCCGCAGGAGTCGGAGATGCGATCTTACAACTGCTTGATCGTGGAATACGGAGTTTCGTTGTGGGGCTTGGTGGAAGCGCAACGAATGATGGCGGGATGGGGATGCTTACTTCACTTGGAGCGGAATTTACAGATAGCTCAGGCAACCGGCTGCGCGGAAAGGGGGAAGACTTGGCGTCCGTTGCAGCTATCAATTGGAGCGGCCTTGACACACGGCTTGCGGAGAGCACGATCCAAATTGCTACCGATGTGAGCAACCCGCTTTGCGGCCCTGCAGGCGCAACAATGGTTTATAGCAAACAAAAAGGTGCTTCCCCAATGCAACAGGCAAGTCTCGAACTGGCAATAGCGGCGTATGCCAATCGGATCGAAGAAGCGGCAGGCAGCGGAGCTTGGCAGCTCGTTCCAGGCGCCGGGGCGGCGGGCGGACTTGGGTTTGCTTTGCTGGCGTTAGGCGGGGAAGTGGTCTCCGGCGCAGGCTGGTTGATCGATGCCGTATCGCTCAGAGAACGAATACGAGACGCTGATTGGGTCATAACAGGCGAAGGACGCAGCGACAAACAGACGGTATACGGCAAGCTGCCGATTCAAGTAGCGACTGCGGCGTCAGAGACAGGAACGAAGTGCATGCTTCTGTCCGGCAGTCTCGGCGATCAGATGGAAGAGCTGGAAGAAAAATTCGATGGCTGCTTCTCTATCGTCAACGCGCCTGCCTCCTTGGAAGCTTGCATGGAGCAGGCGGAGGAGCTGCTGGAACAGGCAGTCCGACAGTTGTTCAGGCTTCTGCGCGCAGCTCGTTAGGTGGCTTGGTTGTCCCTATATAAAAAAATAAAACGCTTGACTTTTGATAGGAATTAGACGGCTCTTGACACCCCTGTGTTATATTGAAAAAAGTTATTTCATGCTTTAGCTCAATAGACAGGCACAGGAGGTTTATCATGTTTCAACACAGCAGTCAAAGATACGAAGGGGTAGACTTTAGCTCACAGGATTTAAAGTATGGAGAGTTGATCAGTTGTACCTTTAATCGTTGCTCGTTTGCAAACGGTTCGCTTGAGGAAATTACTTCGAGCAACTGTCGGTTTATTGAATGCGATTTTCGCGGGGCTATGCTTAATGGCTCGATACATAAAGAATCGGCGTTCGAGAACTGCAGCTTTAATGGAGCGAATCTATTTGTCTCGAAATTTGATAAATGCAAAATGACGGGTTCGGATTTTTCTGGCTCATCCATGGATGGGATAACTATATTTCAAGGCGATTGGTCCTATACGAACTTAAGATACACAAGACTAGTCAAGCAGGATCTGCGAGGAATTAAATTTTTTGAAGCGGACTTATCTGGAGCTAATCTGGAAAAAGCGGATCTGAGAGACAGCGATCTGACAATGGCTTTGCTGGCGAAAGCAAACGTACAAGGGGCTGACTTAAGAGGAGCGAATATGGAAGGTGTCGATTTTAAAACCTTTTCCATCACCGGGATGAGGATGGATAAGGAGCAAGCTGTATTGTTTTCTATATCGCATGGAGCTAAGGTGGTGTAGCCATTGGAGCACGAGAATACGATTTCTATGCTTGTTAACGATTTAAAACAGGTAAACGGCGTGAAAGCTATCGTTCTTGGCGGTTCAAGAGCGAGGGGCAGCCATCATGCCCAATCGGATATCGATATTGGCTTATATTACGATTCCAGCAGTGAACTGGATATTCAAAAGCTGCAACAGGTTGCCGCTCATCTGGATGACGCCGGCAGGCCGCATTTAGTTACCGAAATCGGCGGATGGGGGCCATGGATTAATGGTGGCGGTTGGCTGGTTGTTAATCAATATCCGGTCGATATTATATATCGCGATCTGAATAAAGTGCGTGCCGTCATGAAGCAATGTCTCTCAGGCGACATTACCGCCGACTATCAGCCGGGGCATCCGCACGGATTTATGAATTCGATTTATTTCGCCGAGGTCGCATTATGTAAAGTGTTATGGGATCCATCTGGCATAATTGGAGAAATGAAAACTAAGACGGTTCCCTATCCAGCTGAATTGAAAAACGCAACGATTCAGAAGTTTTTGTGGGAAGCATCATTTGCGCATGATACAGGCAGAAAAGGCATCTATAAAACAGATCTAGCCTACATCGCTGGATGTGTATTTCGGTCAGTATCCTGTTTGAATCAAGTTTTGTTCGCAGTGAACGAATGTTACTTGATGAACGAAAAAGGAGCGGTTGCCATTGCGGATTCCTTCCGAGTCGCACCAAGGCAGTACGCCAAAAGAGTAAATGATATAGTCAGTTTGGTTGCAGAGGATCACGCACAATTGGAGAAGTCCTTCAGCGAGCTGCATGACTTGATTGAAGAAACAAAGTCATTATTATGAGTATGTCACTTGGCGTTTTTTTTGCCTATGCTACCAACCATCCACAACTCCCGCAGGAACATTTCTTAGCTCGGGTCTTCCAATAATCTTCGCAAGCGGTAAGCGTTCATTGCCGATTCGCCAAGCTCCTCGAGAATGGTGTAATTCGCCCATGCGCCTGCTACAGCTCCGATCCCCGGCACCATCTGCAGCATTTTTCGAAAATCGATAGCGTCGCGGTATTCCTTTTGGAACGTCTCCCAGTCCATATGCTTGGAGTACTCGTTATCCGAGAACCACAGCTCCTTCTCCTTATCCCAATGCTTAATCGAATCTAATAGCATGGCACGTTGATCGGGTCCGGAGAACGCCAGTTGGAACACTTTAAGAATGAACACCCGCTCGGGAAAATGTTTCGTATCAAATCCGTAGACATGAGCCAGTTCAAACAGAAATTTCATCTTGATTGCGATTAACGCAGGGAAGTCCACGATATTAAGCATAATGCCGCCTGCCCCTGTACCGGCGCCTTCGGCAGTCGCGATTTTTTGGTATAGGGAAAGCAAACGCTTCGCCTCTTGATCGGCGAGTTCAAGATGGAGAGTCTGCTGCACCGGCCTTTGAGGCGTATATTCCGCTCCGAACAGCGCTGTACGGACGATCGACTTGATGGTTGTCGTAATGACATCGTGCACCTTAGGTGGAATCAAGTCGTTAATTCGCTTACCGATCGTCTTCGATGTTCTCTCCAACCATCCCGGCGCTTTGAATAACTTCTGCTCCCATGCTGTGATTTCGTCGTACACTTTCTGTTCGTAATTCAATGCTGATCGCTCCTTCAAACTAATTTGCCTATATTGTACCGGAGAACGCCGCGAATCGGAACGGCCTGCAGCCGGTGGCGGAACCCGACAAAAGTCGTGGAATTGAGGGTTGAAAAAAGCCCGTCAGCTCACAGTAATGGAGTTGACGGGCTATTCGTATCGATTAATTGACTCCCTAAAAAAGCCATGGATACATAATAGTCTATAAAAAAATTCAACAGAAGTCTATTACTTTTTTAGCATAAATTGTATGGTATTAAAGCGGYCGCGGTTAACTAGCATGTTAACTAGCATTTTACTAAGAAATTGAAGGGAGAAGACCTGCATGATATCGCTTAGAAAAATCACGTTGGATAACCGACGTGCCATATTTAACCTTGAAGTAACGGAAGATCAACGGCGCTTCGTTGCGTCCAATTTGTCGAGCGCGGCTTCGTGTTACGTCCTAGCAACCAATGGGGGACATCCTTTTCCATTTGCCATTTACGAGGATGAACAGCCGGTCGGTTTTGTTATGATAACTTATAGAATTACCGGATATGAGCTTCCGTCAATCGGAGACGACAGCTATTGCATCCTGCGACTGATGATTGACAAGCAGCACCAGAAGAGGGGCTACGGTCGGGAAGCGATGCACAAAATATTGGAATTTATCCGTACCTTTCCGGCAGGGCCGGCACGGTATTGCTGGATTTCTCATAAGGCGGATAACGTGACTGCCGGCAAGCTTTATGAAAGCTTCGGCTTTCGAGATAGCGGGGAAATCATTAATGACGAGTTAATAACTGTATTGTCACTTTGATTGACTATTAAATCTGTTTAGGGGATCGTATATGGATTATACGAAATGGTACAAGGAAGTTTTAAAGCATTATTATTTTGTTGACCCGATCGTAGAATGGATTCGGCATAATGAAAACATCACTTACAAGGTACGCAATATCGGTTCAGCGAAAACGTATTTGTTGCGTATTCATAAGCCGATTACCACAAACATGCAGGGTCTACAGAACACAAACGAGGCTATTCAATCGGAATTAGAGATTCTATTGGCGTGGTCGTCTCATTCCCAATTACCCGTTCAAATTCCTGTTCCAAATGTGCATGGCAAGCTGGTTACAACCGTTTGGATTGAAAATGAAGAAGTGCACTGTTCAATCTTAGAATGGATTGATGGGGAAACCATGTCCAAGAACGATTTGGAAAGTGAAGAGAGGGTTAATACCCTTGGGAAAGAAATTGCATTATTGCATCGATTTTCACAGAGTTATCAACTCGCTTCAAGTTTTACAAGACCCGAATATGGGCTAGAGTGGACAGAAACGATGCTAAGCAAATTGCGATCAGGCGAGGAAATCGGTATTATCTCTACTAAACATTTTCATATTGTTGAAAATACGTTTTCGTTGATTAACGAAAGGTTGAAAGTGATGAGCAACAAGAATGAGACTTGGGGATTCATCCATGCCGACATTAACTATAGTAACTTAATCCTCTCTGCAAAGGGCATTTCATTCATTGACTTTGGTTTATCGGGGTTTGGATATTACGCAATGGATGTCGCTATGGGTGCACTATTGACGAAGAAAGAGTTGCGAGATACTTTACTTGCCAGCTATACAAACCTCATTCCCGGAAAAATAGATATCGAGCAACTAGAGGGCTTTATGTTTTTGGCGATAGCTGCATATTACGCTTTTCTGGTAAGTAATAAGGATCAACATACGTGGATACGCGATAAAATGCCGGGTTTGATTGAACATTTTTGCAATCCTTTCCTAAACGGCAAAACGGTTTTTTACAAGATTTGATTTATTCGAATGTTGGCTGTTTCTATGTGCGTCGTGAACAATAATTTACGGGAGTTTAGCTTTGAAAGAATTGAACGAAACAAAACCCCTCATAGACTGGAACATAAGCCATCCAAAAGGAATGTCGAACAATCCGAACAAAGAATGAGAATGGCAACAGAAAACCATAGGTTAAATTCATTTGATGGAGAAATTGCTATAAAGAACTATATGAAGATCAACAATACCAAGTTAGCCCCAGTAGAGGTAGCCAGTAGGATTAAAGAAGAGTTTAGTTTATAAGTATTACTACGTTAAGCGGCAGTCTGTCACTTTATTTTCTGTTCCATGACTGCCGCTTTATCAAGTATGGTCACGCTGCTTCCACAGGTTGCCTCATTGTTGGACCAAACCTCCGACCAAATCATCAAAGCGCCAAGAAATCTCATGTCCGTGGAGATGCAGTCCCCCAAACCATTCGTCGATCCCCTGGACGGCGATACGATCCTTTGATCCGCTCAGTACCGCATTGCCCAACGCAGTCAGAGTTACTTGGCGGTTTAGAAAGTCGGGTATTCTCCTTACATCAATGCCGCTCTCGGCCCCTTCAATAACGAGCAAAGGATGCTCGCCTTGCATCAAAGCGCGAATTACTTTCCAGTATTCGATATCGCCCATGCCGAGCACATGAAGGGAATCCGTTACAAGACGGAACAATTCTAGCGGAGTACTAACTCCGTTACGAACGGCCTGAATCGTGGTCTGTTCCACAATGCCAAGACCATTCCGCTTAGAAGGCAACCGCTTGAGATGCGCTGTGAAGGCATCATAAGCATATGGAAGGCCCGATCCGGCCAGCTCTGCTTTCTTATTAGTCAACAATGTGGAAAGTTGAAGAGGGTCAGGTGATGCATATGCTTGCCAAAGCTCGCTTCCGAGCTCCAATTCATGCCGACCAATAGCTCGCCATTTCCCGGATAATGTCTGAAGCTGTGCCGGGGTTAGCTGTCCAAGACCATAAAACCGTTCGATTCCCGGGTACTCTCCAATACATAGCAGACTCAGCTTTGTGCGGTCGAGGTTCTGTCCTTTGAACCAGTGTAGTAGATAGGCGAGCATACTCTGGTCAAACAGATCGTGTTCAAACCATAATACGACTTCATCGTACTTGATATATTCACGAAGGTTCTGCTCTTGTTCCTCACAGCTCTTTATATAATCGCTGGCCGGAATGTCCATCGTTTCTTGAAGGACACGGGCACGCATTGCCCGTTCATTTGCCCCTACTGGATTCGTAAATATCGGACCTGCAGGATATACCTCTCTCCATACAAGCACATCTCCCTGAACAACTCCCTGCTTCAGCTTATCACCAACAACATCTCCGTTAACGATATGCAGCATGTCCAATCCTCCTTGGTAATAAATATTTGATCAAAGCGTCAAACTGCCCTCTCCTTGGTAACAAGTTGGGGGCTGTTTGACGCTCCCCTATTCTGATATTTTGCAACAACCCAATCAATAAAGAAGCCTGCGGCCAGTAAGATAAGAAACACATTCGGGTAACCATATCGGTTGAAGGCGACGAAAGGAACATAGATCACGGTAAAATATGCAAATGAAAGCAGTATAAATAAATAGGGAATACTCTTTTGTCGGAAGGCTCGCAAAAACATAATCAGCATACCGGCTGCTCCAAGCAGCATGAATACGACATGATAAACACCAGTGATCCATATATTTATACCAAATATCGTTTTCCAATAATAGGGGGAAGCATATAATCCAAAAACTTTATCAATCGTATACCATTTCAAATATTTCAAAGGCTGATTCTTGAAGCCGAAAATGACCATTTTTTGGGCCGTTTCGGCCAAAACAGCATCTGAGCCAACAAAGATATGATCACTGTTGCCCTCATACTCCGGATKAGCGTCGATGAAGGCTTTTGAAGGCGCCCCGTAGTCAATAAGTGCACCTAATAGAATCGGATTGCCTGCGGACTGAGTGAATGGAATGAATTTATCAAACGTGATGTAGTTCCTAACCCACCATGGAGATAGAAGTAGGATCATCGTTAGTGAAACTACTGCCGTATGCTTCACTATCTTTTTCCRGGATAGCCTCTGCACAAGCCATAAAACGAACCAAACAGCTGGGAAAAGCACCGTATGCGGTTTGAAATAACAAGCTAGTCCAACTATAAAGGCCGCGATAACGTAATGCTTCGTTTGCTGGCTTCTTAAGGCGAGAAGGCTGAAGCAAATAAGCAATAGGATAAGGGTACGGAATATGGACTCCGATAAAATGACGCCGGAAGAAAAATAGTCGGGTAAATAAAGTGCTGTTGCAATACTGGAAATAATAGCTGCTCTACTATTAAACAGCTGATTTGCTGTTATAAAAACGAAATAGACTGATAAAGCCTGCAAGGCTGCTTGCAGGACTCGGAATGCGATTATCGCTTCATCTCCTTGTCCGAAGATAAGCATGAGAACGGCCAATACGACCGGCATTCCCGGCATGATGTATGTTGACGGCTTCTCTCCGCTGTTATAAGTAATCGTATGCGTATCCAATAAAATCTTAGCGCTATTTATATATTTGACGTCGTCATTATTCATTTTCTCATAAGACCCTATTAGAAAATGATCGCCATAAAAAAGAACAGATGCGGTGCTTATCAAGAAAACGAGAATAATGGTAACGAATAATGTATTACGAATAGGGCTGCTTACATGATTAAGGTTAAACAGAGCTTACACACCTTTCTCTTACAAATTCGACAGGTACAGGATTTCCTTTATACTATAATAGAATCATGCTTGGAATGGAAATGGCATCAAATGCGACTTATAGGAGGAGTAAAGATGAAGATAGACTTAGCAACTGAGTCAGACTATGCATATATACGAGAACGTGACCTTTACATTTCAGAAAGCTTAATACGGTCAAAAATAAAGGGGAATGAAATATACATATTGCGGAATGAAGACGATAACGATATCGGATGGATGAGGTATGGTTATTTTTGGGACAACACTCCTTTTATGAACCTGATCTGGGTCGACGAACCCTATCGAGGCAAGGGTGCAGGTAAACAAGTTGTCCTTTTCTGGGAAGAGCAAATGAACCAAAAGGGCTTCAAATTGTTAATGACATCGACTCAATCGGATGAAGGTGCTCAACACTTTTATAGAAAATTAGGCTATAAAGATGCAGGATGCTTAGTACTAGATACGCAACCTATGGAAATACTGCTTACTAAGAAGTTAAGCTAGGCTGTTTTTGTGAAATAACACTGACATACAGTTGTCAGGTTTACCGTTGTATGATGAATACATAAGTAACAGCGAAAACCGGAGGTGATTGAAATAAAGGATCATTGTTTGAGATTTTACGACTATCACGTTTGGGCCAATAAAATAATCTTTAATCGATTAAAAGAGCTTCCGCAGCACCTGTACAATCAGGAAATTCAAAGCGTGTTTTCGTCGGTGTCGAAGGTCATGGCACATATCTACAAGGTGGATTGCGGTTGGCTTGACATCTTGATGGGTAAAAGTATGAATGATGCGATGAAAGATTCTTATGAAATCGAAGCGGATGCAGAAGCTAGAAGCCTTGAGGAACTGGAAGCCATGTATGACGATTTGTCCGTGAGATTCAGAGCGTGTATTGACGAGCATCCGGATATTGAGAAAGAAGTTGTCTTGGATAATCCTTACGCTGGAATTTTGAATACCAGATATTCAGAATTCATTATCCAAGTAGTGAATCATGGTACGTACCACCGAGGCAATCTGTCGGCTATGCTTCGTCAACTGGGCTCGTCCTCTGTTATGACGGAATATGGACTTTTTATGTACCAGGATGAATTAATTCCAAGTATGTCACCAGTTCATGCCAATTAGGGAAATAACAAAAGGGAGATGTTGATATGTATAAACACATTGAGGATTTTGCCGCAACTTGGCGGAATGAAACGGCAGCAACATTGCGGACGCTGGAGACGTTAACGGATGAGTCTCTTGGTCAACAGATCACTAGCGAACATCGAACGCTTGGACGTCTTGCTTGGCACCTTGTACAAACATTGCACGAAATGCCAACTCGGGCTGGGTTGTCTTTCGAAGGCCCAGGTGAAGAAGAGTCGGTGCCAGCGTCGGCAGCATTTATTGCGGCGGTCTATAAGCGGACCTCACAAGCGCTTCTTGATGCTGTACAGACCAGCTGGAAGGATGAGAATCTGCTTGTTATGAGCGAGATGTACGGCGATCAATGGCCGAACGGCTTGGTGCTGGATGTCCTCATCAAGCATGAGATTCATCATCGCGGTCAAATGACGGTCTTGATGCGTCAGGCAGGTCTTCGAGTCCCGGATCTCTATGGCCCGACGAAAGAGCAGTGGGCCGAATTTGGAGCGCCGGCTCCGGTCATATAGAGTAAGATTAAATCTCGCTTTGGCCGTTAGGCTGAAGCGGGATTTTTAAGTTTTTATTAGGAATGATATCATTGCATTTATTAAGGTGAAAGCATTGAAAAAAGGTTGACACCGTATAGTTCGGTTTAAACTGTCCATTCCCTTTTACTTTGTAACAGCTCTTTGTACGATTAATAGATAGACCACAATGGCTAGGCTATCGATACATGCACAACAGATATAAACCGTTACGCTAACAGGATACGATGAGAGGGGAATGACGGATGGCAACAATTGATGATTTTATGAAACTCGATATACGTGTTGGAACTATTACTCAAGCGGAGTTTTTTGAGGAAGCAAGAATACCCGCAATTAAACTTCAAATTGATTTTGGGCCCGATATCGGAATTAAATCGTCAAGTGCACAAATAACAAAACGATATAAGTCGGAGGACCTTATAGGGAATCAAATAATAGGTATAGTCAACTTTCCGGCTCGACGCATAGCGGGTTTCAAATCAGAAGTATTAGTTATTGGCGGAATACCGGAAAAGGGCGATGTGGTTTTATTGAAACCAGATAGTACCTTGCCTAACGGAACTCCTATTGGCTAATTTAGAGAAATCAATGTGTAAAGCCATAGAACTTGTTTTCAAGGAGGTAAAACATGGAATACCCTTCACCGATTGAAGAGGCGTTAAAGGTGAAACGTAGGCATAAAGATACCATAGCGGCGGGTCGTCGTCATTCCGTTGGTCTTAAATCGGACGGAACGGTGATGGCTGTAGGCGATAATAAATATGGCCAATGTGAAGTAAGCGGCTGGCGCGATATTGTGGCGGTTGACGCTGGTAATGTTCATATGGCGACGAACACGGGTAATGCTCATACAATCGGTCTTACGTCTGACGGAACGGTGATGGCAGTGGGTTGGAATAAGCATAACCAATGCGATGTAAAGGACTGGCGGGATAGTGTAGCAGTTGCGGCGGCTTGGCGACGTACCGTTGGGCTGATGTCGGATGGCACGTGACGGAACGGTGGTTGCTGTGGGCGATAATGAATATGGCCAATGCGATGTAAGCGGCTGGAGTGGAATCCAACTGCCGTTGAGCTGACCGTCAGCGGTATAGTTGAAAAAGGAACTTAAATTTAAATCTCGAATATCTAGTGTATTCGGATATCTAATTTGATGACAGACAGGAGTTGGAGATAATGATAAAAGGTTTYGGAGGAGTATTTTGGAGAACTAACAATCTTGAAGGCACAAAAAAATGGTACAGTGAAGTGTTGAAGATTGAAATAGATAATTGGAATGGGACTGTGATAAAACCCGAATTAGGAAATGAGACTATCTTTTCTTTCTTTACCGAGAATGACAGTTATTTTCCAACAGAACAACAAGTGATGTTAAATTTCCAAGTACATAATCTAGACGAGGTTATTAAGCATCTTGAGCATATTGGTGTACCTCTTGCAAAAACAAAAGAGATTAGTGAATTTGGAAAGTTTATTTGGATTGAAGATCCTGACGGTCGGCTGGTCGAGCTTTGGGAGAAATAACGAGCTGTAATCAATTGCTATTGAACTAGAGCAGATCACAACGGTGGTCTGCTTTTTCATAAGCTGCACCCGTTTGAAGGAGGAAGAAAGATATGATTAATGATACTGTCGTTCAACGAGCGGAACGAATTGCATGCGATTTTCTCAAAGAACGAGCGAAAACATCATATCAGATCATTGATAAAGGCATTGTAAATCAGGTTTGGGTAGTTGAGACATTGAGCTGTAAAGTCGTTGTCCGCATGAACGATATAGGAACATATTCAAGCTATGTGAAAGAGCGATGGTGTATCGAACAGTCTGCTGCGGTCGGCATTCCAGGACCTGAGGTGCTGTCTATTGGTATAACAGACGACGCTGCGTATATGATTCAAACCTTCGTAGATGGAGACAACGGACTAGACAGTTCGGGTCCCAAATCTAGTATTTGGAGACAGCTTGGCGAATATGCCAAACGTATTCATTCCATTCAGGTCAAGGGATACGGGGAAAATCTGATTGATCCCGTTCATGGTGAGTTTCAATCACCTCCTCATGCAGGATTGGATGGCAGTTGGTTAGGGTATGTGCAGTATAATATCAATAGTTTGACGGAACTCGATCCATTGATTGGACTGGGAGTAATCTCTCCTATGGAATCGCAGAGAGTGCGTAAACTGTTTGAACATATGAAGCAAAGAACGTACCGCTTCGGTTTAATCCATGGAGATATCTCATTGAAGAATACGATTGTCACTCAGGCAGGACAAGTGATATTAATAGATTGGGGCTGCGCAGTAGTAAGCACGGTACCGCATGGAGAAATTACATATCTCATGCAGCGCTATATACAAAGCGAAGGCCCAAATAATGAGGAATTCAAAGCATATATAGACGGCTACGGTATAAGTGAAAAGGACCTTGATGATTCTAGACATATACTGCTATTAAGTGCTTTCGATAAGCTCAGGTGGGCCATTGACCGAAGTCCGGACCTGATCGAACCCTATGCTGCATACGCGAAAAAAGCGGTTAAGATGTTTGTGGACCAGCAGAGGCTAAGATAAGCATAACTGCTAAACCATTCTATGAACGTCTAGGATATCGTATCATTCAATCGTGAGATTAACTCTTTTCTCAGCTTACCAAAGACTAGAGCCAATGATTCGCTAAGCTCGTTGACCTTCTTGCCATTGTAAACTAGGAATTGCTGCCGGCCGCTTTTCGATTTGCCCCTTTTCGATTCCGACTTAACACTGCCCGAAGAGATAACCAAAGGTTTTCCGTTCAATCCATCATCATTCTTATAATGCAAGACAAGGCGAAAAGTAAACGGATAAATGATCAATTTATTAATTTTCATATATAATAAATATGATTGAAATCGTTAGTCGTAATGATACATAAGTTAGCTAGAGGGAAGTGGTGGCTTATGAAAGCATTTATAGTAACAGGTACGTCACGCGGATTAGATTTTTGAGATATGTAGACAACTTATTAAGCCTAATCATCTCATCATTTCTTACTAACCCAAGCTTTAATAACGCAGACCGAGCAATGGGCGATTCAAAGAGTCATCGTAAACATCTCTTCGGGTTCAGCAAAGCAAGCGGCAGCTGGCATGAGCGTGTACTGTGCCTCGAAAGCTGCATTAAATATGTTCACATCAGGTATACAGCTGGAGGCCCATCGTTCTTTGACGACCTACACCGTCGATCCAGGTATGGTAGACACCGATATGCAAGCAGAGGCGAGGAACGAAGAGGGATTCCCCCTATCGGCATTTTTTAGGGAAGCTAAAGAACAAGGTTCTTTGAAGTCTGCCGCGGATGCTGCGAAAAAATAGTTAAAAGGGTCTTAACGTAAATTATTAATTCCTAAAATGGAGGGAACTCATGAGAGCAAATAAGCTTCGACCGTTTATTCCATCAGGCAAAGATTATATCCTTGCACAACATTTTTTTGAAGATCTTGGTTTTGAGAAAATCTACTCCGACGACGGATTATGTATCTTTCGAATAGGGGAACAGGAATTTTTTCTGCAAAACTTCCATAATCAAGAGTTCCAAGAGAATTACATGTTAGAACTGGTCGTYGAGGATTTAGATGGTTGGTGGTCACACATCCAAACCATTATTTTATCGAAGAAGTATCCGGTAAAGGCAAATGAACCCAAAATGTATCCTTGGGGGAAACGCGAGATCAACCTTATAGATCCCGCTGGCGTTTGCTGGCATATTTCGGAAGAAGTTAAATAGGTTATTGGATGCCAGTTCATACTGCTTTCAAACGAAAGGACACCTTATCGGTGTCCTTTCATGTTTGTGTTCAGCATTACATTCATCACATTACGGTCCAGGATTCAATTGGTAAGTGAAGGAAGTAGTCAGGCCTGATTGTGATAAAGGGTCTACTGCATTATAAGAGATGATTGTCTTTGGCGTTTCTCCTAGATCATTAAGTATTCGCACCCGACTTGGGGATTTGATACCAGCTGATCTTAACAGTGCTCTCATTTGCAGAACTCTTTTGTTTGTGCTCGTTTGCGTGTCGCCGATAATCGCTACAAACTTAATTCTGAATGGATCGTCGCTTGCCAATTTCGTAGATAACTTGGCAATTTGAAGTAATGCGCATTTAACAGACAGGGCCATAAGATCACTCCTTAAATTAATATAGGATATCTTATGAACCATTGAGAGAGTGTGCTTGTACTAATGACTTGTTGACCTCTAATTTTGATAGATTTGTTTACTGTTGTGGTTGACAAAACCTTCTTATTTCAATACAATCTAATTTAATATATGTCTAATTAGATGTTTGTTAAATTAACTTTTTGGATAGGTGGTCAATTTAATGCAGTTAGACAAGGTAGTTAATTATCATAAAGCTCTTGCAGATCCTACAAGAATAAAAATTTTAATACTGCTGGCTGATGGAGAGCTTAATGGACAAATTTTGGCGGAAAAGTTAAGCGTAACGCCAGCAACGATCACACATCATGCTGCGAAACTGCGCGAAGCTAGCTTAATTAATGAACGACGGGATAAAAATACAATTTATTTTTCATTAAATCATTATTTCATCAAGAATAGCGCTAGTGCTACGGAAAACCTGATTTACCGAAATGACAAAGGAGGTTTGACAAGTATGGAAGACGAACATAAACGAATAAAAGAATCCGTCATAAAAAACTTTTTTACAAACGAAGGGAAATTGAAAAATATTCCTGTTCAACTTAAGAAGAAGCTTATTGTATTGGAACTAATGGTTTMTAAATTGAAAATGGGTCGACCGTATAGCGAGAAAGAAATCAACGAATTTATAAAAACATTCCATAGTGATTTTGCAACGATAAGAAGAGAATTTATTATGCATCAATTCATGTATAGGGAGAACCAAATTTATGAGCTAAACCCGCAAGAAATGTGGGCGAAGTGGGATGGCTTGTAAATGAGTGTGACTTTCTATCTTGTAAGGCATGCAATAAAAGAAAAAGCGATTGGAGATGTCTCAATTACTCCCAAAGGCATATTGCAAGCACAATCGACTGCTCGTCGTTTTTGTAACTTACCGATAACAACTATAGTTACGAGTCCACTGAGAAGGGCAAAAGAAACCGCAGCTTATATTGCAGCACAAACGAATTCATCTATTTCAGAGGACATCCGACTGCGGGAGCGTGCTAACTGGGGGGATTTACCTGAACAAACATTTGATGAATTTGTCGAGATGTGGGAGCGATGTACACGTAATCCCGGCTATGTACCACCCGTAGGTGATTCTGCGAAGCAGTCAGGTGAGCGCCTCTCTTCCTTATTGTTAGAATTGGCCAAAAAATACCCGTCGGGAAGTAACATTGTATTGGTTACTCACGGAGGGTTAATTACTGATTTTTTGGTTCATACATTTTCCGAGAACGAACTAAATRTTTGGCACCTTAATTTTGTRGAGGTACAAAGCAATCTGATTCCTGAGTGCTCGATAACAAAGTTGATTTATAATAGTGGAAAATATAAACTGGATAATTTTGCATCAGTAGAACATTTAAAATAGAGAAAAAGGACCTCAGCTGCACTTTACAGTGGAATGTTTGAGGTCCTTCGTGTTAAATCGGGAGGGAGACTCAGCTGTCGATTAACTGTGACTAACCAATAGTTGTACGAAATATCGTATAAACCAACCTTACGGATAGGTCAAATTAAGGTTTTTGATCGAAAAATCGTACAAAATCATCGGCCGCGTGAATGGATTAACGACTTCTGTATGATAAATCGTATAAGTTGTGACAATGTACATCTTGTTTAACTGGTCTTGTGTGAAAAAT